>NC_009706.1:0-304970 GCF_000016505.1 Clostridium kluyveri DSM 555 | reverse complement strand
TTCATTAATTGATTCTTCTTCTAACTTTTTATCTTCCTTATTAATTAATTTTACTACAACCTCTCTGGCAAGCACGATACCCAAATACACAAAGACAATTCCTAACATAGTTGAAACAGTTACATAGGAGATTGCCGAGAAATAATCCCCTTTAGAAAACAATGTCACAGTTTCCTTGCATAATGTAGAAAAGGTGGTATACGCTCCTATAAATCCTGTGGCAATCCCGAGCCGGATGTCAGAATCAAACTCCAAAACTTCATAAGCCACTGTTAAAATAAAAGCCAAAATGAAGCTTCCTGTGATATTGATAATCAAAGTATTTAAAGGAATATTCTCATGATAATGAACAATAGGAATATTTCTGATAACATACCTTAATATAGCGCCTAGAATACCCCCAATACTAATAAATATATACTCTCTCATTTCTTTTCTCCTTGTCCTACATAGGTATTCTTTCATAACCTCTTTAAACAAAATGACTCCTACAAATAACAGAATGTTATTTGTAGGAGTCATAAGCATTTCTGCGGTTATGGTGAACTCCATCACCTTATTATTTTTATCATAGCATAAAATAAGAAAAATTGCTATGAAATTACGTTGAAATCTCCATATTACAATAAATAAAAAAATAAGTACCAAATATTATCTTGGTACTTTTTGTGGTTTTAAGTTTTTAGATTGATAAGTATACTTATACTACAAGGAATTATACTTACATGAATGTAGTGTTGTATTTCATTATTATTGGGTATTGTATGTAATTATTATATTTATCAATTGTTATGATATTATTATGTATAGGTTAAATAATATTGACATTTTAAATATGTGTTAATATAAAAATAAGCCCTCTAAATGACGAAGACTTATTTTTAATAATGTTATCTTATTTTAAGAGTGCGAGTTTGATACATAAATTTCTGATAGTTGCATTTAAATTTATTGTGCCCTGCAACCACAGACACAGCCCTACATATCTATAACGCCTGGGGATATTATATACTTTTGCTATGATTATATTCTCTAATTGTTACAATATTATTTTGTACAAGTTAAATAAATATTTACACTGTAAAAAACCCAATGATTCAGATAAAAAATACTTAAATTACAGTTCTGAATTGAAAGCAAAATTAATATTAATTATTACATTCCTAATCTATAACATCAATTTAAATCTTGTCTATATACTACTTTATATATCTTATCTATAGATATATTTTTTTCTTTTGCTATAGCCTTGCATTCCTCATATTCTGGTTTATATTTCACTAGTTTTCCTTTATAATAAGATTTTTTTACTGTAATATCTCCATACTCTGTTTTTACTTTTGAAAAATCTCTATTTAACATTATTTTTTCGACTTTATGTTTTCTCACACCTATTGAAGTTGTTTCTTCAAAAATAACATCTAAAACATCCTTTTCACCTTTTTCACTAATTAACACACTTAAGTTTATACCTGGTCTTCCTTTTTTCATATATATAGGTGTTTTAAATACATCTAATGCCCCTACTTCAAAAAGTCTTTCTTGTACATATTCATAAAATTCTGGATTCATATCATCTATATTAGTTTCAAGTATATACTGTTCTTCCACTTTTTCAGAACGCTCCTGCTCACCTAAATATACCCTTAAAACATTTGGAATTTCTAAATCTCTATGGCCTATTCCATAACCTATCTTTTCAATTGAAAAATCAATTTTTGAGGTGAATTCTTCAACATTGACTGCAAGTATTGCAGCACCAGTAGGGGTAGTCGTTTCAAACTGCACTATTCCTGTACTAATTGGAATGTTTTTTAGTATTTCTGTTGTTGCAGGGGCCGGTACTGGTATAATACCATGAGAACATTCAACAAAGCCACCACCAACTTGAACTGGTGATGCAATAATTCTATCAACTTTTAAATAATCTATACAAATAGCTGCCCCCACCAAATCCACAATTGAGTCGATAGCTCCTACCTCATGAAAATGCACTTCACATAAACTTTTTCCGTGAATCTTTGCCTCTGCCTCTGCAATCTTCATAAACATGCCTAAACTAATATTTTTTACTTTATCACTTAAGTGACTTGAATTTATTATTTTCTCTATATCTTTTAATTTTCTATGATGGTGATAGTGGTCGTGACCATGTTCTTCTTCGCCATGACTACTTTCATTTAGCTTAACATCTACTCTAGTTCCTGTTATTCCAAGTTTTACAGACCTTTCAATTTTCATTTCATATTCAGAATTCAAATTAACTTTTGAAAGTTCTTCCATTAAATATTCTTTTGGAACTCCTAAATCTATTAGTGCCGCTAAATTCATGTCGCCACTTATACCACAGAAACAATCATAATATAAAATCTTCATATTTATCACTTCCTCTGAGCATTTGAATTAAATTTTCCTTTTTATTCTCTGAAATTAAATATGCTAAAGAACACAAATTAGTCATACGTTCTTTTCAATTGTTCTTCTTTTACCAATACTTTTTCTTCATATCCATCAATTTTCATATCCAGGCGCTCCAGCGTTTGTTTCATTTCATTAATTCTTTCAATAAGCTGCCTACGTTGTTCTATCAAAAGCTCTTTTCTAGCCTTAATTGTAGAATTTCCCTGTTGAAACATAGTTACATATTCAACTAATACTTCAATGGAAAGTCCGGCACTACGCATACATTTTATAAATCCAACCCAATTACAGTCTTCTTCCGTATAGTTCCTAATTCCACTGGCACTTCGATTCACAGGTGGAATCAAGCCTACACGCTCATAATACCGCAGTGTATCAGCTGTTATATCATATTTTTGACTTACTTCTGCAATCATCATAGAAAAGCACCTCATTTACTTTTTACTTGTATTTATTCGTTCTATATATACTTTATCACTTTAAGTGTACTCCAAGTCAAGTAATTTTTCTGAAAAACTTTAATGGCTCATATCTCTACAAATTTTTTAAAAGAAAATTCTTGACTTGGAGTTAACTCTAAGGTGTATTATTATTTTAAAGATGCTAAGACGAAGACGTGCATCCATAAAATCATTTCAGAAATAAATAAAAATAGAGGAGGAAATATAAATATGAAAAAGAAAAAACTGGGATTTGGATTAATGCGTTTGCCGTTAAAGAACCAGGAAGATCCATCAAGTATTAATATGGATACACTGAATCAAATGGTGGATACCTTTTTAGAAAGAGGCTTTACTTATTTTGATACAGCATATATGTATCATGGTTTCAAGAGTGAGACAGCTATAAAAGAAGCTTTGATTAAAAGGCACAGCAGGGATAAATTTACCCTTACTACAAAACTTCCAACTATGCTTTTAAGAACAAAAGAAGATCAGGAAAAAATTTTTAACGAGCAGTTAGAGAAATGTGGTGTAGAGTATTTTGATTATTATCTTCTTCATAACCTAGGTGTAACAAATTATAAAACAGCTGAAAAATTAAATAGTTTTGAATTTATTCAGGAAAAGAAAAAACAAGGCAAAGTTAAACATATTGGTTTTTCTTTTCATGATAATGCGGATTTACTAGAGAAAATATTGACAACACATCCTGAGGTAGATTTCGTTCAGCTGCAGATTAATTATATGGATTGGGACAATGAAAGCATTCAGTCAGGTAAATGCTATGAAGTAGCAAGAAAACATAACAAACCTATTATTGTCATGGAGCCTGTCAAAGGTGGTTCCCTTGCAAAAGTACCTGAAAAAGCAGAGCAATTATTTAAAGAATATCATCCTAACATGTCTATACCATCATGGGCTATCCGTTTCGTGGCAAGCCATGAGGGAATTATGATGGTATTAAGTGGAATGTCTAATATGGAGCAGTTACTGGATAATACAAGCTACATGCAGGAGTTTAAACCATTTGTACAGGAAGAATATGATGTCATCAAAAAAGCAGTTGGAATTATTAATGAAGCCATTGCAATTCCCTGTACGGCCTGTCAGTACTGTGTAGAGGGCTGTCCCAAAAATATAGCTATTCCGAAGTATTTTGCATTATACAATACAGAAAAACAATCTCTGAGCTCAGGTTTTTCCACGCAAAGATTATATTATGATAATTATATAAAAACACATGGAAAAGCATCAGACTGTATTGGATGCAAACAGTGTGAAAAAAGTTGTCCACAGCATATTGAGATTACGAAGTGTTTAAAGGATGTAGCTGATACATTTGAAGCAAAACTTTCTTTCTAAAAAATAATGAACAAAAAATTTAAGGAAGAAGGCAGCAATTGAAAGAAGTAAAATCATGAGATTTACTTTAGGAGGAATGGAATGAATAAGAATGATCTAATAGAAATGCTTAAAATGATACGCAGTAATAAAATGGAAATTGATGAAGCTGTTGAAAAAATTATAGAATTACCATTTAAGGACTTAGGATTTTCAAAAATTGATAATCATAGAGAAATAAGGATGGGTTATCCTGAAGTGATATATTGTGAAAGAAAGACAGTAGAACAGGTAAAAGATATTATAAAATTCATGCTTACAAAAGATAATGACATATTAGCTACTAGAGCCAGTGACGAAATGTACAAAGCAGTAAAAGAAATCTGTAAAGAAGCAAAATATAATTCACTTGGCAGAACAATAACTATCAAAAAAAGAAATAACAGCCTCACAAATAGCTATATAGCTATAGTTTCGGCTGGAACTTCTGATTTGCCTGTAGTAGAAGAGGCTGCAGAAACAGCTATGATATTTGGAAATAAGGTAGTAAAAATTACCGACGTTGGAGTAGCTGGTATTCACAGATTATTTGAAAGTTTGGATGTTATTAGGGGCGCAAAGGTAGTCATAGTTGTAGCTGGAATGGAAGGAGCACTTGCTAGTGTTGTTGGAGGTCTCATAGATAAACCTTTGATTGCAGTACCAACAAGTGTTGGATATGGAGCAAATTTTGGAGGAGTATCAGCTCTTTTAACAATGCTAAATAGCTGTGCAAGCGGCGTTACTGTAGTAAATATAGATAATGGCTTCGGTGCAGCTTATAGTGCCAGTATAATTAATAAATTATAAAAGTAGTATTTAAAATATGAGCTTTAATCTAAAAACGCTTCCAAAAATGATTATACTATTATAGTGGTATTGCTACATATAGATAATTTTATCAATAAAAACTGGCATATATATCCCCTTAGTTTCTTGTTTGGATTAGGATTTGATACTGCCTCTGAAATAGCACTATTGGCTATCTCTACTAGGGTGGCATCTTAATCTCTCCCTGTTATTTTTTTATATGTCTCCCAATTCTTTTTGCCTCAGGAATGAGTTTACTAGATACAGCAGATGGTATTTTTATGTTAGAGACTTTTCTATATTAGTTCAAATTACAAACTGCAGTTATACTTTTCAAGTTTTTCTTAGATTCAGGTAAAGCTTACTATAGAGAAATGCTTATCTCCATCTCCATCTGAACCTTAGAAAAACTTATCTAGGTGTACTGCAATGCTTATCTTCATTTTGAGGAGACTAAAGATACTAAATAGTTTTAGTTTTGGTGTAGATTAAAAATTAAATACTGTACTCCAGTCAAAATCTCCAGACTCCTCCATACTTTTGGGCCAATTGGAACACCATTTTGGAACTACTGGTTTCTCTACTCTATCAAGACTAGGAGTATATGGTTTAACATCTAAAACAGGAGTTCCATTAATAGCATCTATATAAGCTAGTCCAATAATGCCCTTGTCATAATCAATGTAAGTAACATAACTGCAGCTGAGACCAATAGGATTGGGTCTCTCTGGGGAGCGTGTAGCAAAAGTTCCTAATATTTCAGGAGCATTTTTATAGGGATTCTTCTCAATAAGTTTTGTTCTGGATTTAAAATTATCACACTTATCAAACCACCATAGTACATTTACATAGCTAAATCCATCCAAATTTATAAGGGCAGGAATGTACTCTTTATTTAAAGCTACTCTCATGTCTTTGCCATCTACACAAATCTTCCCAACTGCTCTTAATTTAAACTGTTCCATAAATAAATCTCCTTATTTTATATTTTATTTACGGCGCCGTTAATATTAAGTATACTGATATCAATTAATACTACAAGGATTTTTTTGACTTTATATTTTTATATTAATAACTTCTTTTACTCTAAAACACCCTTTATTTTGTCCTTATTAACTTAGTAGATTGACAAGATAGAAATCAGTATAAATTTCAACACAGTGTGTAACTGGTACATTGTTCTGAATGGCATAAATTTGAAAAGCATTATTTCCAAGGAATTTATTTATGTTGTAGCCAGATAAGGCTGATTAATTTGAGTGATAAAAAATTACTATAAAAATAAAATGATTGTATCTTTATATCTAAAATAAAAATACAATCATTTTCTTATTATATTATAAAATAATTATTTATATAGACACAAATATGCAGTTTCAACTTCAACTATCAGATTAAACTTTAAATTTGCATTCACTATAAATATATCATCTTTATCATACCTTTTAAAAGTATCTTCTCCAGGAAGTTTAACTTGCATTGAACCGCTAATTATTTTCATGTGTTCTTGTTTAGATGTACCAAATTCATATTCGCCTGGAGACATAACACCTACTGTTGCTTCTCCATCCACACCATTAAAAGCAATAGAGACAACATTGCCATTGAAATAACTATTAGATTTAAACATAAACATTCTCCTTTTATCATTTTAAAATATTAAACTTTTTTTCAACATTTTTACAATAAATGAAATAGAGGAATACTGCATATGAAAAGTTCCAATATGATCCTATTTTAACTTTACACATTTATATGTCAACTTCAATAAAGGTATCTAAACTCCCATATTTCTATTTTTTTCTGTCGCTGCATGAACAGTGTCAATTACTGCTGATCTAAAACCTTTTTCTTCTAAAACTTTCACAGCTGCCATGGTAGTACCTCCTGGCGAACACACCATATCTTTTAATTCTCCAGGATGTTTACCCGTTTCCAATACCATCTTAGCTGAGCCTAAAACTGCCTGAGCTGCAAATTCATAAGCCATATTTCTAGGCATTCCTTCTAAAACAGCACCATCTGCTAAAGCTTCAATAAACATATATACATAAGCTGGTGAAGATCCACTAACACCTACTACAGCATCAATCAGTTTTTCTGAGACTATTTGTCCTTTACCGAAGCTGGAGAAGATTGCTAATACTTTTTCTTGCTCCTCCTGTGATAAATGCTCATTAACAGCAATGGCTGACATTCCTTCACCAACAAGTGCTGGTGTATTCGGCATAACTCTCACAATCTTATGTTGTGGAGACAGCAATTCCTCAAGTTTATTTACAGTTACACCTGCAGCAATGGAGATTACTATTTTATCTTTAGAAATATCTTCTTTAATTTCTTTTAAAACTGTTGGTAATACCACTGGTTTAACAGAAATAATTAAAGTCTGAGCATTTTCTACCAATTCCTTATTTCTGTTAACAGGCTTAATGCCTAGCTCATTTTGTAGTTTTTCAAGGGTAGGGGCATAAACATCATAAACAAATATTTCTTCTGCTTTATAGAGCTTAGATTTAATTAAGCCTCCCATAATTGCCCTTCCCATATTTCCTCCTCCAAAAAATCCAATTGTATTTTTCATAAATAACTCCTTCTTTCTTTATCAATTATTAGTTTTATTGGTATTAAAAATAAAATTAACTCCTAAAAAATCAATATATACGCATAATTTGCTATTACACCTGCCACCAAGCCTCCAATAAAGTGGGTCAGCATAGCATAAGTAGTAATTTCACGTGTTTTCATTGAATCTGCTATTGATGCATGGCTGGATAGAAATCCTGCCCAGCAGTAAGCAATGGCAAAATAAACTGCCATATCATGACCATTTAACAATCCACTTTCAGCCAGCTGTTTTGCCCCGGCGATGGAAGCCCCACACGCACCTAATGAAGTTAATGGCAATCCTAGAACCTCTGAATTAGCAAAACCAAATAATGGAGTTAAAATAAATGACAGTTTATCTCCAATATCTTTAAGTAATCCGGTTCCTTCGTAAGCCACACCTTGGTATACCGCTTGACCATCAACAATACTTGGTCCATTAGTTAAGATCATTACCAATGTAGTAAAAATCAAAATTCCTGGAATTATGCTCAATCCCAATTGCACACCAGTTTTTCCACCATCAAAAGTTGCATTTAATCCACGTTGAAATGCATTTCCCTCACGAACTTTTCTATAACCTTTAGGTGCCTGATCCATTACGGCATCAAGATATTCTTCACCAACATTTTGTTCAGTACCATACATTTTTTTAGTTTTTCTCATAAGTAATCGTGTACTAAGTGCTCCGCCTATAAAGGCACAAATTGTTCCTAATGCAACGCTGCTGGCATATTTTCATCCTTGTATGCCTAATATTCCACCTGTAATAATGATCCCCATTCCAAAGGTAGTTCCAAAATTTATCATTGTTGTCCACTGATACTTTTTAAAGTATTTTGCATAACCAGGATCCTTGGAATTTATAACAATAGATGGATTATCCGAAAAATAACAAGTTATTGCTCCTAGTGATGCTGCTCCTGGAAGCTTGAACAAAGGCTTCATAATTGGAGAAATAAGCTTATTCAATAATGCAGTTACTCCAAACTCAGAAAACACACTGGAAACAGCTCCTGCTAGAACCGCTACAGACATTATATAAAAAGCAGTATTAATTAATAGATCATGGGCTGTCTTCATGATAACGCTAAAGGTTTTCCCTACACCCATTACAATACTTAAATAACCTAAAATTAATACAATAAATCCTATACATAGGTAAGTTCCTTTAGTGATTTCTTTCCTATACCTATTTTCTTCCATATGGACGTTATTTTCTAATTCCATAATCTCGCTCCTCTCATTTTTTAATTATTTTCTGTATCATTCTTTAAAAATAACCTAACAATTTACTTAAATATCAGACTGTTATCTTCATGAAAGTGGAAGATACGCACTAATACGCACATAGATAAGTTTTCCTAAGATTCAGATGGAGAAAAGAATTCCTTATGGCCAGACTCCATCTGAATCTAAGAATCACTTAATCAAGCAAAACTTTGTTCTGTACGGTTAATAATTTCATCTTGCAGAGCTCTATCCAGGTTATTGAAGTAATCACTGTATCCAGCAACTCTTACTATCAAATTCTCGTATTCCTCTGGATGCTTTTGGGCATCAAGCAGTGTTTTACGATCGATAACATTGAATTGGATATGATGACCGTCCATGGAGAAGTATGAACGAACCAAAGTAGCCATATTGGAAATACCCTCTTCGCCTTGAACAACTGAAGGTGTAAACTTTTGGTTCAGCAATGCTCCACCAGTCTTCAATTGATCAATTTTAGAAGCAGATTTAACTACAGAAGTAGGCCCATTTCGATCAGCACCCTTTTCAGGAGAAATACCACCTGGTAGTGGAATTCCAGCATGACGGCCATTAGGGCTAGCCTCCATTACTTGACCAAAATATACGTGACAAGTTGTTGGCAAGAATTCAACTACAGTAGTGGAACCCTTAGGTGTAGTTCTTCCTGCAATAGCATCTTGTAGAGACTGAGAAACATCTCTTAAAATATCATCTGCATAATCATCATCATTTCCATACTTAGGTGTATGGTTATAAACAGTTTCAAAGATTTCATCATAACCTTTAAAGTCAGCTTTACAAGCCTTCAACAGTTCGTCCATAGAGAACTTCTTATCTTCAAATACATTCTTCTTTATGGAAACAAGTGAGTCGGTAATAGTTGCTATACCTACACATTGGATGTAGCTTGTATTATAGCGAGCTCCTCCCGCATTGTAGTCAACACCGGATTTAATACAATCATCAGTGATAACAGACAATAATGGAACCGGCATATATTCCATATACATACGTTCAATTAAGTTATTTCCTGCAATTTTTACATTGACTACATACTCCAATTGTTTATAGAACGCATCATAAACTTCTTGATAAGATTTGAATTTGCGTGGATCTCCAAGATCTAATCCCACTTGCTTTTTGGTATAACTATCAAATCCACGATTCAATACCAATTCAAAGATTTTTGGTATATTCAAATAACCAGTCAATACATAAGCTTCCTTGCCCGCTGTACCAGTTTCTACACATCCACTGGCAATTCCACTTTCCCTGGCATCATCAATGGATTTACCCAAAAACAGTAATTCCTGGATAATAGCTTCAGAATTATAGAAAGCTGGCTGTCCCCATCCTTTACGTGAAATTTTTAATGCTTCACGCAAAAACTTTTCTGGAGTCTTACGTGATATCTGCACATTTGAACTTGGCTGCAACAATTTCATTTCATCCATTACTTCCAAGATTAAGTAGCTGACTTCACTTACACCTGTTGTTCCATCTGGACGTAGTGCTCCAGTATTGATATTACAGAAATCCGTATAAGTCGCACTTTCCTTCAAGGTTATTCCAACCTTAGGAGGTGTCGGCTGATTATTGAATTGTATCCATAGATTTTCTAGAATTTCGAGAGCTTCTTCACGAGTCAAACGTCCTTCTTCAATATCTTTTTCATAGAATGGTTCCAAATGCTGATCCAATTTACCTGGAGAATAAGCATCCCAATTGTTCATTTCAGTAGTAACTCCTATATGAGTAAACCAGTACATTTGTACTGCCTGACGGAAGGTTCTTGGTGCATGTTTCGGTACCACATCACAAACTTCAGCTAACTCTAGCAGTTCTTCTTTCCATTGAGGATCGTTTTCAACAGATGCCAAAGCACGTGCTTGATCTGCATAACGTTCTCCAAAAATAATCATGCCTTCGCAAACTAACTTCATACCTTCTAATTCTTCTTTCTTATTAAGTGCAAGTACATCATTGTTATAATCCAAATGATCAATTTCATATTGGATATCATTAATAAAATCAATATATCCTTTACGATATATTTTTCCATCAGCTACAGTATGTCCTGGACCACGCTGCATCAAAAATTCAGTATACAATCCTGCATCAAATAGCTTGTGCCATTCATCCGGTAATAATTTATTCATTCGTGTCATCAATGCACGATCTTTCCAGTAAGGAATAATTACTTCTTTTTGAATTCTCTTATCTTCTTCAGAAACTTTAAAGAAAACCTTTTCTCGATTATTCATATTGTCGAAATCTTTCAAGGTATGGCAGCATAATTCCGGGAAGGTTGGTGCAGCCCATGGCTTATGTCCCTTTTCCCCTATTATGATAGCTCCTTTTTCAATGTAGAGTGTACGATTTTCCATAATGTACTTGAAGGCTAATCCACGAAGAACTGGAATTGAAAATTTTCCTTCATACATTTTATAAGCTTCTGTTAGTAAAACTGCTCTCTCCATAGAAATGCTGGGTTTACATTTCTTATCACTGATTTCTCTCAATCGTCTTATACGTTCTGTAGAGCCTCTTTTTGTCTGCTCTAATGTTGAATTTGTCATTTTATCATCCTCCTTAAAAGTGAAACTATAATCTTATAAAGAGATGCTTACAAGCAATCACTAACCGCCGACTTTCACGGAATACCCTGCTTTTTCGAAGTATTCTTTAATTTCATTCATGCGCTCATCACTTGGTTTTTCAAAATTTTGAGTACATTCTCTATTCAAATTACGATACTTATCTCTGCCAAAGTCGTGATATGGCAGAAGATTAATACTTTCTATAGAAATATTTTGTTCTTGAAGCCAGTCGACAATTCCACAAATTGCTTGATCATCCACGTTAACATCCTTAATCAAAATTAAACGCAGATTGATTTTCCCTCTATGATTACTGATTAACTTAAGATTTTCCAATACCAAATCATTGGATACTCCTGTATACTTTGTGTGCATTTGTGAATTAATTAACTTTAAATCGTAAAGAAAAAGATCAGTATATGGTAATATTCGTTCATAATTACTAGGTGGAACTACACCACAGGTGTCAATCACTACTGATATTCCTATTCTATGGAACTCTTTTACTAGTTCTTCAATGTAATCCATATCTTGAGTCATAACTTCTCCTCCAGATAAAGTCACGCCCCCGCCAGATTGATCATAAAAGATTTGATCTGCTTGAACTATTTTTACAAGTTGCTTTATAGTATACTGCTTACCTATCATTTCTTCTTTCCCATCCCTGTTTTTCATAACTTCAGGCTTATATTTTTGACTTTCTGGATTATGACACCACATACACCTGATAGGACAGCCTTTAAAGAAAATCGTGGTACGAACACCTGGTCCATCATGAACAGAAAACTTTTGAATATTAAATATATAAGGTATCATTGAAACCAACCCCTCTCTTTTCATTTCTAATTATAATTCATTTTTATGAAAATTTCAAGCTTTATTAATATATTTTTTCATAATAATGATTTCCATTTAACGAGTTCTAAATATCCATCTGCTTTGTTAAGCCGAGGTTTAAAACAATTACATATACAAAAAAAAACTAAAAAGCATAATTCATATTCATAAATTTATATGTCAATAGTATACGACCTGAAATAAAGAATATTTCTGCAAGAATGACATTAACTATTTGTTTTGATTATTTTCAAATAATTATAAAAGGAAAGAGAAATTATAACTAAACGAGATGAATTTGCCATCTGAATTTGGATGATAGGAAATAAAAATGCACATTTTAAGAAATAGAAATGAGAAAAAATATCATACTTAAAAAAGCAAAATAAGATTTCAAATTATCACAGGAAAGACAACTTTATAGGATTACTTAAAGAAAAATTCATTGAAATATTAATTGAATTTGAAAAGCTTATATATCTCTTTAAGTTTTCTGTATGCAGAGAACCAGAAAATCAAGCATACGGATATGAATAATAATATAATCAATAATTTTAACAACTTTAAAGACAGAAATCATCGATTTATTATAACTGCATTTTAGTAAACTTCTAATAAAACTCCAGTGTCTTCATTTTTTTAAACAATCAGATACTGCTGGGATAGTGAACAGTAATAAATTTTACCACTTTATTGGTCTGATTGTCCCAATTATGTTTTTGGGTAGATAGATAATGAGCAGAATCACCTGGATACAACTTGAATATGTTCTCATCAATTATTAAAGTTAAAATTCCTTCTAAAACATAAATAAATTCTTCTCCTTGATGGGCATAGATATCTGGATATTGATGCTCATCTTTTGGTAGAAGTTCGATTAACTCAGGGGAGAGCATTTTATCTTCAGGATAGCGACTTAGACTTTTGTATATAGCTTTATTTATTTGGCGAACGAATGGCTGATCATAACTTCTGATAATCAGCTCCTTTTCTTCATCATCAAAAAAATAATTGATTCTGACGTTGAGTACAGTGGCAATAGTAGATAAGTGTTCTACTGCAATTGTGGTGATACCCCGCTCAAATTGAGAAAGAAAACCAGTAGACAATCCAGTCTTCTCAGACATGGTTTTTAATGTTAATCCTTTTTTATTACGTAATTCTTTAACCTTTTCTCCTATATTCATAAATATAATCATTCCTTTCACAAGCTTAAAGCATTAAACTCAATAAAATTTATTTTATAATTAAGTCTGCAACAAATATATATGTAGATTGTCCTTTCAAATATAAATAATTATGCCTTTGAATGTAGCGTTTGTCAAGGTAGTTCCATGTATATTCACGGAAAAAGTATGAACTAATTTTCTTCCAACTATCTCTATGTTATTTCATCTTAATCATAGATTTTAACTTATGTATTTTTATATTGTGCTATTGTCGGATACTTTATTTTCTTAATATTCAAATCCTTATTTTCCTGAATAGAATATTGTAGACATCTCATTATCTCAAAAAATAACGAAAGACTAGATATTTTAACTTTCTTAAAATACCTAGCCTTCTATGCTTTAGTTTTAGTTAATACTAAACATTTAAATTTAGTATTAACTTATTATTTAATTTTGATACAACTTTGGTCTAAATCAACAAATGTAGCTTTGTAAAAAAGTTTAATCAGAATGTTTCCTATAAATGGCTTAACTTCGTCAAGATGTAAAAATTCTATCTTCTTAACTTTATAATTCCTTATTATACTGCATATTGCCTTATCATATAAGTTATAATCCACAAAAGTGTAAATCACATCATTTTCGTTATCAAAAATATTTGTATCTAATTTATGTGCAGTTCATTAGTCTGTATAGTTCCTCTAAAGGCTCCAGTTGGATGTCTACTTACAAATAAATATGCTCTAATAAATATTGAAGGAAAGATGCCACATAACCGAAGAATCTAAAATTATACTATAGAAACCCTATAAATTGGGATTTGTCAATTTATCTGTTAAAAGTTAATCCTTAATATTTATACTTCTACATTTGGATTTCTATATTGTCCATGCTTCTTTGTCTTGTCATCATATTGGATTGCAAATTTAGGACAACGGTGTAAACATCCTAGACACATTGCACACTGTTCTGTAATCCAAACAGGTTTTCCATTCCTCATTTTAATGGCTTCTACAGGACATTTCTTTTCACAAAGTCCACATCCAATGCAGGAATCTTCCACGTTGAAATGATTTGTCTTGCGCATATTCTCATAATATCTATCACTTATAATACGAACTACATAAGGTGCACGACGTTTCATATGATTTCCTATTATACCATGCTTAATGCTGTCTATGATATTCTCTATCTGTGTTTCAGCTTTAGCATTTTGCTCAGCAATCTTTTCCTTATCGCTTAAATTAAAAACTGGTGTCCAAGTATCTGGCATCTGCACACTGTATAGTGCATCAAAATCAAGTTTCTTTTTCTTCATATATCTTCTAGCATCTGCTCCAACAGCTCCCGGTGTGGTTCCAAATGTACCGATGAAATAAATGTAATGTTTTTCTCTTGTTTTTATTTCCACCTTTTTCAGAAAATCTCTTACAATAATCGGTAGTTCCCATGAATAGGTAGGCGTTATAATACCAAGTTTCTCACCTGCCAGCAATTCTACTTTGTAATTGTCTTCCTTTACACGTTCTGAAATGGCACTCATTGTATCATCTGTGGCATCAGCAATTCTTTTCGCTACATATTTACAGTTTCCTGTTGCAGAAAAATACAAAATCATATTTTCTTATCACCTCATTTTAACCCAATCTGGCGAACTTGGCCATGAGCGACTGTGGAAATACTTTAGTCAACACACGATAAAATTTATAAAAAACGCCTGTTGTATATACGCCTCTTCCTTTTTTAGCTGCTTTCAAAGATTTCAAAGCAGCATTTGATACATTAATATTTCTATCTTTCAATTCTTCTCTAAGTCCTATACACATCGCAGAAACATATGATTTAGATGCACAGTAAACAACTTAGGTTGGTATTAGGTACAAATACGGATGTGGAAGAAACTTCAACAATTGAATACTTTGAAGCAATCTGTTTCAGTCGTTTTTCCCTCCTGGCAATCAACTATAATTCATCTATTTCAGGAAATATCTTTGTTACTGACTCAACATATGCTTTGCCAAGTCCTGATGAGGCACCTGTAATAATTGCAATTGACATAATTTCCTCCTTGTTATTTTATATTTTCTAATTTATTCTGCAAATCTCCCAAGATAAACTTAAGATACTCTGTTGCTTCTTTTTTTGATTTACAACTAACTTTGAAAAAGCTCCATTTCAGTATCAATAAAATAGAATTGCTATAATGTTCCGCTTTAGACATCTGTCAAATACAAGTTAATTGTAAATGCAAAATACTATTATAGCAAGCTACAGATTTTAGCCTTTATACATACTTAGACATTTTTTAATAATTGTCCAAATATAATAACATATTTATATGTGGAATATTATCCTCTAAATATTAATTCGAAATTCTTTTAAAACCAAGACTTTTATAGAAGTTAACCAAATATGATTGTGCCTGAATCCTAATCTTTTTTTCATTTTTAAGATTCTTAAATATGCAATGATTTTTTCACTTTCTTGAAGAAATAAATGATATGAGTCCTCGTCTTTACCATCACAATCCTGATATGCACACTGTTGCTCTACAATAAATACCTCATTTCTTAATTCTAAAATTTTATATATTTCCTCAACTTTTAGTTCTTTAAATTTTTTTAATTTCCAATCCAACGTTTTATCCTCTCTTAAAATGTAACATATATTTATACTACTATATAACACCACATTATTTAATTGTCAACGCACATTATTCGTATTTTCACTTTTAATGGTTGTTTTGCATTTTGAAAAACCTTTTCTTGACATTACAGGATATAGCATATTTATTAACATTACAGAAGCCATAATTATATCTATAATAAGTGCAAAAACTATAATAGCATTTGTACCAAGCCTTACAAATAAGAATCCAAATATAGGTGCACATATAATGCCCGAAAATCCAACTATGCAATCAAATAAGCTTAAGCAGCTTGTCTTATATTTTTCTGGTGCAAGATCATATATATATGTTTTATAAGAGGCATCCATAAGACCAAAAGCAAAACCTGATAATATGCCCATAAGCATCACTGCAAGTGCATTACTAAATATATAAATTACCACGAGTCTTATTGCCTGAAGAAGAAAAGCTACAAAAATAAGACTCTTATTCTTATATTTTTTAAGCAAACTAGCAGTAAGAAAATAAGTAACTATCTCAGGAGCAGCATCGAAAAAGTACGTTAAGCCAAGGCTTAATGCTCCACCACCATAATCCTTAACGAGGACCCCCAGATAGTTGTATATTCCCATGTATATAAAATTATACGTAAATACTATGATTAACATTATAATAAAAGGTTTGATTTTAAGGATCTGAGTCAGTGCTTCCTTTATAGAAACATTAGGACTTTTGTCTCTCATATTTTCTATATGCCTATCATCATTTATGTATATAATTATCAAAGTAAACATAACAACCGCAGCAATATACAAATAGTATATGTTCCATCCAAACTTCGAAAGAAGCAATCCGAGAAGTGCTCCCGAAAGGCCATAACCTACAGAACCAAAACCTCTGATCTTTCCAAAATTATTTTGCTCTCCATATGCTTTTAATGTACTGATACACCAGGTATCGAAGAGTGTTGATGCACCTCCTATAAAAAAGCCCCACATAGCTATTAAAAGGCATACTTGCCAATTTAACCTGGCCAAGGGTAGCCCTGCAGCTATGATTAACCCAATGCTGATTGATGACAACATAATTTTTTTTATACATCTTAATTTATCTACAAGATATCCTAAAAAACTATGGCCTACAAGCATTGATACACTATAAAGTGTTACTGTTATTCCGATTTCTTCCTTATGAAAACCGATCTGTGATATGTACATTGTATACATTCCGCCGACACTAATTATCATACCCCAGTATATAAACGCAAAAATTCTAAGCTTATTAAAATCTTTATGAATTATAATCCTCATCTCATTTCAAAACTGATATGTTATTAAAAATTGTAGCAGAAAGATTTAGAAAAAGAAATAGTTCAATACTTTAAATAATAATTATTTTTATAAGCAGCAACATAATACTCTAAATATAACAAAAAGCTAGGCATTCTTAATTTAAAATGTCTAGCTTTATATACTTTCATATTTTTCCCAATACTAAATATCTAAGTTTAGTATTGACATTCTATTTAATTCTGATTCAACTTTCTTTCAAAACTACAACAAACTTTACTTAATCCATTACCTTTACTCCACCGTAACTGACTTGGCCAAATTTCTTGGTTTGTCTACGTCACACCCTTTTTGTATAGATATATAATATGCTAAAAGCTGCAGCGGAATTACTGAAACTACCGGTGCTAATATATCCATTACCTTTGGCAGATATATTACAGAATCCACTGTTTCCTCAATTTCATTATTTCCCTCCGATGTAAGAGCTAAGACCTTAGCTCCCCTTGTAGTCACTTCTTTAATATTACTTATCATTTTCTCAACTAATTTTTCCTGTGTAGCCCCTGCAATAACTACAGTTCCATCTTCAATAAGTGCTATAGGTCCATGCTTTAGTTCCCCTCCAGCATAAGCTTCCGAGTGGATATAGGATATTTCCTTTAATTTTAAAGAACCTTCTAAAGCAACTGCATAATCAAGTCCTCTTCCCAGAAAGAATAAGTCTTCTTCTTTAAAAATCTTTGCTGCAAATTCATGGATTGCTTCTTTATTTCCTAAAACTTCTTCTGCCTTTATAGGAAGCCTAAGCAGTTCTCTTTTTATTTCATCTATCTCTTCTTTACTAATAGTATTTTTATTCTGTGCAAAGAAGAGAGCTATTATATAAATTGCAATAAGCTGAGTTACATAAGCTTTTGTAGAAGCAACTGCTATTTCAGGACCTGCCCAGGTATATAGAACATCATCCGCTTCCCTGGATACAGAACTTCCCACTACATTGGTTATGGCAATAACTCTGGCTCCACGAGCCTTTGATTCCCTTAAAGCCGCCAGCGTATCTGCTGTCTCTCCCGACTGACTTATAATTATCATAAGTGTTCTTTCATTTATTATAGGTTCCCTATATCTAAATTCAGAAGCAATATCTACTTCTACCGGCATTCCAACTAACTTTTCAATTACATATTTTCCAACTATCCCCGCATGATAGGCAGTTCCACAAGCTACTATATATATTTTATCTATATTTTTAATTTCATCCTTTGTTATCTTTATATCATCCAAAGTTATAGGCTTATCCATCATAATCCTAGATGTCATTGTATCTTTAATAGCTTTTGGCTGTTCATGAATTTCTTTCATCATAAAATGTTCAAACCCACCCTTTTCAGCGGCATTTGCATTCCAGGTAACATGATATATATCTTTTTTAACTTCACTGCCATCATCTGATAAAAGTTTTACACCGCTTTCAGTTATAACTACAAACTCATTGTTATTTAAAAGATATATCTCTCTGGTATGATTCAATATAGCAGGTATATCTGAAGCTATATAGTACTCACCTTCTCCAAGGCCTACTATAAGAGGGCTGTCCTTTCTTACTGCAACCAATTTCCCTGGCTCCTTTGAACAAATAACTCCCAGTGCATAACTACCTCTTAATTTAGATACAGCTTTCATAACTGCCTCAACTAAGTCTCCATTGTAAAAATAATTCACTAGCTGTGGTATAACTTCAGTATCTGTTTCAGATACAAATTTATATCCTTTAGAAATAAGCCACTCCCTAAGTTGTGAATAATTTTCTATTATCCCATTGTGAACTACACTTATTATTCCATCCTGACTATTGTGGGGATGCGCATTTAAATCTGAAGGTTTGCCGTGAGTTGCCCATCTGGTATGACCAATTCCAACTATGCCTTTTAGTGGATGTCCTGACAATTTTTTTTGAAGATTTTTAAGCCTTCCTTTACACTTCATTACATTAATATGATCATTATCTATTATAGCAACACCTGCAGAGTCATACCCTCTATATTCCAATTTACTTAATCCTTCAATTAAAATAGGTGATGCATCTTTTTTTCCAACAAAGCCAACTATTCCGCACATACTAATCTTCCTTTCATATTTAATATAATAAACTTAAGCATAGTTTTTCAATAAAGCTCCAATATTAACTATTGAATACAAAAATCACAATCAAATAAAACCTGATTATTATCAAAATTTTAAACAGGCAACTATGCTATTTAAAACCAGTTATAAGGCTTTAATTTATTAAAGGTTTTAACACCAGGCTGATATTGTACCAAAAATCACTTTTTGGTTTTACCAGCTGTTAACGGTAGTGCGATACCGTGGGGCACCCGCCGAAGATTCGATACTCCCCATCCTCGTCAACTCAAAGTAATTTATACATTTAAAATAATTATATGTATTTTATTTTAAAAAATCACCTGAGTTCTGGCGCTTTTTATGCTTACATCTTATAATAAAATATACACCTTCCTTCAAAAATATTACAGCATTAAAGCTATTAACTTATTATATTCTCTTCACTTATTTTTTGTCAACTAATAATTTACACTTTATAAATCTTTCTAATTCATAAAATGTACACAAATAAAAAAACACACTGTCAAATTTTATGACAATGCATTTTATTATTTTAACATTACTAATTTAATTTAACTTCAATTAACTCCGCTAAATTATGAGCCATTTTATCTATTTCACCTTGTTCTTCTCCTTCTAACATAACTCTAACCAAAGGTTCCGTTCCTGAAGGCCTTATTAACACTCTTCCACATCCGTGCAGTTTCCTTTCTATTTCCTTAATCTTTAATACTATTTCTTCATCTTCCATATATATCTTTTTCTTATCATCAGGAACCTTGGCATTTACAAGAGTTTGGGGAAGATTTTTCATCATAGAAGCAATATCAGATAGTTTTCTACCACTTTTTTTAACTATACAAGCTATTTGCAGGGCAGTAATTAATCCATCTCCCGTTGTATTGTAATCCAGCATAATTATATGTCCAGATTGTTCTCCCCCTAATTTGTATCCTTCTTTTCTCATCTCTTCTAGTACATATCTGTCTCCCACCTGAGTTTTTATTGTATTTATTCCTTCTTCTTTTAATGCTATATCAAAACCAACATTACTCATCACAGTGGATACCACTACATTCTTATATAACTTTCCCTGATTCTTTAGATGTTTTGCTATTATAGCCATAATAAAATCTCCATTTATAAGATTCCCTTTTTCATCTATCGCCAAACATCTATCTGCATCTCCATCAAAGGCAAGTCCCATATCATAGCCTTCTTCTACTACAGTTTTCATGAGATTTTCTGGATGTGTTGAACCACAATTGTGATTTATATTTATTCCATCGGGTTCATTATTTATAACCTTTACTTTTGCTCCTAATTCTTGAAAGGCTTTCACAGAAGTTACATAAGATGCTCCATTTGCACAATCCAATACTACCTTTAAATCTTTTAAATCTGTATCTATAGTAGACTTAGCAAATTCTATATAGGCTTTTCTGGCCTCTCCTGTTTCCATAATTTTTCTTCCCACTTTCGATCCTATGGGGATAGATACATCCTTAAAATTACTTTCAATAACATATTGTATTTTGTCTTCTAACTCATCTGATAGCTTATATCCTTTACCATTAAAAAACTTTATTCCATTATATTCCACAGGATTATGGGATGCTGATATAACAACTCCTGCATCTGCATTATACTTTCTAGTTAAATAGGCAACTGCCGGAGTAGGTACTATTCCAACACAAATAGCTTCTGCTCCTATAGAAAGGATGCCCGAAACTAATGCATTCTCAAGCATATCTCCAGATATTCTAGTATCCATTCCTACAAGTATTTTAGGTTTATGGCACCTACCTGTCAGTACATATGCTCCTGCTTTTCCTAATTTATATGCTAATTCTGGAGTTAACTCCTTATTGGCAATTCCTCTTACCCCATCGGTCCCAAACATTCTATGCATATTAATACCTCGCTTATTAAAAGTTAATTTTCTTTAATTAAAATATCCATATTATATTATATTATATTAAAAATATTTCTACAATGTAATTTAAATCTATTGATTTACAGTAATATAAAAATCCCATCAGACTGTCCTATTAATTATCACAGGGTAAAATAGAACAATTTGATGGGATTCTTATGCAAGACTTATTTATTAAAATTTTTATTATATAGATAGCATATTAATTAAAAAATCCATTCAAAATTCACAAATTCTTTACAGTTATAGAATTAAAATTATATTATACAAATTGTTAATATATAAACAATCTATTTTAAATCAACATATCACAGCTAAAAAATACAACCCACATATAACCTTAAATCATAAAAAATTTTCCATGATTTAAGTTAAGTTACATTTACTTGTAATATATATTTTATAATTTTCAATGCCTCATACTTATATTGGCATTATCAATTATTCATATTGTTAATATGTAAACAATCTGTTTTCTTTAGTATATCATGTTTTATAAATAAATGGAATACAAAATAACATTATTAAAACAATTTTTTTAATTTTGAAGTTCAAAATTTATTGCTATTATATATTTGACTGTAATACCTTCTTATAAAGGCTATTTTACATCATTTATCAAGACTGCTATAAGTTTTTATTATATTTTCAGCCACTTTTAATCCATCCACTGCAGCAGATACTATACCTCCTGCAAATCCTGCCCCCTCACCACAAGGATATAATCCTTTTACTGAAATACTCTCCAAATTAGTATTTCTGACTATTTTAACCGGTGCAGATGTTCTAGTTTCAACTCCTATCATAATCCCGTCCCCTTCTGAAAACCCTTTTATCTTTCTCTCAAAATTATTAAATCCTTCTTTCAATGACGAAGTTACCTTTTCAGGAAGGCACAAATTTAAATCCCTAAATTCATATCCTGGCTTATAAGTTGATTTTACATCTCCCAGTTTATAAGTTACTTTGTCTTTTAAAAAATCTCTAATTAACTGTACTGGAGCAATGTAATTTCCTCCTCCAATATTATAAGCCAAATTCTCATAATGCCTTTGAAATTCTATGCCTTTAAGTGGAGAACTTCCCGGGAAATCTTTTTCTCCCACAGTTGCAACTATAGCAGAATTTGCATTATTTGATGCCCTATTATAATAGCTCATACCGTTAGTTACAAGCCTGCCCTCCTCAGAAGCTGCAGCTACTACTTCTCCTCCAGGACACATACAAAAACTGTAGACACCTCTTCCTTCTTTACTTTTATATACTAATCTATAATCCGAGGCTTTCAATTTTGGATGACCTGCAAATTTTCCATATTGATTTATATCTATCATGTATTGGGAATGCTCTACTCTAACCCCTATGGCAAATGCTTTAGGTTCCATAAATACATCTCTTTCGTAGAGCATTTTATATGTATCCCTCGAACTGTGTCCAATAGCCAATATTAAATTATCACAAGAGATTTCACTGCCATTTATCACCACAGCTCTTAATTTTTTATGTGCTATAATCAAATCTTCTAATTTACTTTTAAATAGTATTTCTCCTCCTAATTCCAATATTCTATTTCTTATATTTTTAACCACTATTTTTAAGTTATCCGTTCCTATATGGGGCTTGCCACTATATATTATTTCCTCTGGAGCTCCATATTTCACAAAAGTATCTAAAATAAAATGACACTTTTTATCCTTTATCCTGGTAGTGAGCTTTCCATCAGAAAAAGCGCCCGCTCCTCCTTCTCCGAATTGTACATTAGATTCAAGATTTAATTCTCCGGTATTCCAAAATTTATTTACAGTTAACGTCCTTTCTTCAATTTTTTCCCCCCTTTCTATTACCAAAGGTTTATATCCATTTTCTGCCAGTAAAAGACCTGCAAACATACCTGCAGGTCCTATTCCCACAATTATGGGCCTGGTTTCCATTTTTTTTGTGCCACAAATTAATTTATCCTTTAAACCTTGCTCTTCTATTTTTATATCTCTATTTTTTAATTTCGATACTATTTTTTTTTCATTCTCACAGACTATTTTCACTGAATAGTTAAATTTTATATCATTTTTTTTCCTGGCATCTATAGACTCTTTAAGTATTTTAAAGTCTTTAATATATCTACTACTTATCTTCAGCTTTTTAGCAGCTTTTGCTTTTAACTCATCATAACCTTGATCAAGACTTATATTTAAATTATTGATTACTATTGGCATTTTGTCCCTCCGGTGTTTTTTTACTAACTTGTAACTTAACATTTTGTATATCCTGAGATACTAAAGATACCCCCTCTGGAAGAGATATAACTACTCCTGCAGTTTGTTCTCCTTCTGTTAAAGAACTGGCATCTACATAACAGGATATGCTATTTTCACTTAAATTATTTATAATACTTTCAGAGCCAGAAACTACTACAGATACACTATTAGAACTTAACTCTGCTGTATAAGCATCATTTAAATTTTTAATCTGTATATTTAAATTCATTTCCTTCTGAGAAGTTTTATTAGAATTATTTAATTCACTTGAATTTATTTTTAATTTCACCACTCCAGTACCAGTAACCAGTTTTACACCTTGCGGCACTATCAACTTTGCCTGAATGTTTTCTTCACTTTGAATTTTACTTAAATCGATAGATTCCGTATCTATTCCATTTATATCTTTAATAATCCTTTCCTCTCCTGCTATATCCACTTTTTCTGGTTCTGCAGTTATTGATTTACTAATATCTGAAGTATTATTCTGCAATTTAATATTTATTGGAACAGTTTTTATTTTAACAACAGGTATAGTAACCTTAACAGAAGATGGCTTAATAACTACATCCCCTAATACATTGGCTGATACATCCTGTGCCTGTAGTGCTAATGAAGTATTTATATTTGAGGATGCAGATTTTAAATCATAACTTCCTATAATCGTTTTTACTTTGTTTATTACATCTCCCGCCCCACTAATTTCTACCTGCTGTATTTCCAATATAGGTTCTAATGCATAATATCCTTCTTTAACTTTCCCTTGTGACACTGCTTTTATAGAAAAAGTTTTTTGTTTTAATTCATCTAATTGAATCTTTATCCATAGATTTTCATTATTAATAATAGTTATATCATCAGGACTTTTTTTTACTGATACAGGTACAGTATTTTCCCCTTTTTTCATAACATAAGAATTAAAATCTGACTGCAATTCAAAATCAGCAGCCTTGATAGAATATAAATCGGAAGCATTTCCTTTTACAAGAAGAGATACACTAAATTCTTTTTTTCCAACTTGTACAAGTTTTGATTGAGCAAGTATATTTTTGTTGACTATAGTTACAGGCACCACAATTTTTCTTTCTACTGTAGGATTCTCTATATTGTATATATATAACCATAAAATAAATGCTGCAACAACACAACATATTTTTATTAAAATTTGATTTTCTTTAATTTTTCCTTCCACTCAATCACCTTCTCTCTCCATGTAGATTTGCTCTGAAATCTTTTTTTCATTATAGCAGTAAGAACTTTTTTTAATCTATCTTTTGTATAATTTCTCATGAGCTTTCCATTGGCCACAAAAGAAATTATACCAGTTTCTTCTGATACCACTATAACCAAAGCATCAGAGTTTTCCGATATTCCAATTGCCGCTCTGTGTCTTGTTCCTAATTTTTTATTTAATTGATTATTATTTGTAAGGGGCAAAAAACAACCTGCTGACACTATTCTATCATTTCTTATTATAGTTGCCCCATCATGTAGAGGAGTATTTACCACAAATATATTCTCTAAAAGTGAAGAAGATATTACTGCATCTAACTTTGTTCCTGTATTTATTACATCACCAAGACCTGTGACCTGCTCTATGACAATAATAGCTCCAGTTTTACTCTGCGATAAACTTTCTACAGAAGTTACAATTTCTGTTACAACCTTTTCCATTATCTCCTCATCCGCCAATATATGCTTATCGTTAAAAGCCGTTCTTCCTAAATGCTCAAGCGCCCTGCGAATTTCCGGCTGAAATATAATTACAATAGACAAAACTCCTATAGTTAAAGTTTTTGTAAGTATCCAATTAAGCATCACTAAATTGAAAAAACTACTTATAGGTATAAGAAATATTATAAGCATAATTCCCTTTAAAAGTTGCTCTGCTCTAGTCTCCTTTATAAGCATATATACTTTATAGAGTATATATGCTACTACCAGTATATCCATAATAGATGTTATACTTATATTTTTTACTGAATTAACCGTTAGCTGCAATAGCTCCACTAATTTCACCATCCTGTTGTTACTGACATCTATATTAATTATATACCATTTAACATTGTTTATATGTCTGCAGTACTTATTTTAATAAATTTTTAATAAAGTATATTTTTTAGTATTTTATTTTACTAAGTGGGTACAATATCATTAGCCTAAGTTTTATAAAAAACACGGGGAAACCAGTACTATTTTGGGGTGAATCGTAATTTATTACGTAGGTTATGCCTTTTCCGAACCCGTCAGCTAACCCCGTCGGTAATAAGGAGGATATATTTTGAAAAAATTTTTTTGTTTTATAATTTTTTCGTTATTACTACTAACACTCTCTGTAAAAGTAAGCGCAGAGGAAGCTAACAATGATAATTCTATGTTATTTAATCAGCAAGACGAGATTGTGCAGGTATTTAATTACTCTAACCAAAAGATATACATAACTCAGGATGACGTGGACCTAATGGCTAAAGTGGTTTATGCCGAAAGTAATTCTGAACCTTTTGAAGGCCAGGTAGCTGTGGCATCTGTAATATTAAACAGAGTGCAATATCCTGAATTTCCAAAGACAATACAAGGCGTCATAAAACAAAAAGGAGCTTTTTCTTGTGTAAAAAATGGAGATATAAATGTAACTCCAAACCAAAATAGCTACACTGCAGTAGCGCAGGCATTAAAAGGAGTGGATCCCACAGGAAGATCTACTTTCTTTTATAATCCAAAGATAGCTACATCAGAGTGGATGAAAAATATTAATAAGAGAAATATTAAATATATAGGAAACCATGTGTTTTTTGTAGTAAATTAAAAAAAGGGTTGTGCAAAGCAATTTAACAATTGCTCTTCACAACCCTTCTTAAAATATATAAAAGAAACATCCATCATCATTCAACTCTGATGCCTCTTTCCATAAAATCAAACTTTAAACCAATATTTTATTTATCCAGATATGAAACAGCATTAAGTGCAGCTATCTGTCCCTGACCTACAGCTTTCATATACTGATATGGTTTTCCTGTACAATCCCCTGCTGCAAAACATCCCTCTATATTTGTTCTCATATTTACATCTACTTTTATATGCCCTGTTTCTAGGATAAGTCCTGGCATAAGCTGATCTGGTGCAATACTGCTTTTCAATACAAAAACTCCATCTGTACTTATTGATTTATACTTTAGAACGACTCTTTCTACTTTATCTGTACCATATATCTCTAAGACTTTATCTTGTATCACTTCCACATTATCTTTTAAATTAGGATTTTCCCTATATACAGGTATATAATATACTTTACTTGCAAGTTCACTTACATAGTTGGCTTCTTTTTCCGCTTCTTTATTGTAACCAATAACAGTGACTGTTTTATCTTTATAAAGAGGTGCATCACAGGTTGCACAATAGCCTACTCCTCTGCCTAGAAATTCTTGTTCCCCTTTTAAAGGTTTTGTATATTCTACACCTGTAGCCAGTACAACTGCCTTTGCCTCATACATCTTTTCATTAACTGCAAGAGCAAAATATTGTCCCATAGCATATATAGAATTTATTTTTTCAAATGTTATGTTTATTCCCATAACATCCAAATGATTTTGGAATTTACTTTTTAACTCCAATCCTGTTATATCTGGCAATCCAATATAATTGCTGATCTTAGGAGCCTTGATCAATTTATCGCTAAGTTCTTCATTGCCAAAAATAATAATATCTTTATTCCTTATCTTAGCATTAATAGCTGCAGAAATTCCGGCAGGGCCACTGCCTATTATGGCAATATCATATCTATGTTCCAATTAACCTCACCCCCTAATGCATTTTTGTTCCAATTATAAAACACTTTTATTATATGTGTTTTTCTAAGACATCTTTTATTGTATCTTTAGGCCTAAAACCAATAAATTGTTCCACTACACTTCCATCTTTGAACACCATTACAGTTGGAATACTTCCAATTTTAAATTGAGCTGCTGTAACGGGATTCTCATCTACATTTATCTTGAAAAATTTAGCTTTTCCTTCTAGTTCACTAGCAACCTCTTCTATAACAGGTGAAAGCATTTTGCAAGGACCACACCATGAAGCCCAAAAATCAACTACCACTGGAGTTGATGATTCCTTAACAGATTCTGAAAAATTTATATCTTTTATTTCCTCTACCATTTTTCACCCTCCTTATACCCCGTAGGGGTATGTTTTTTAATTATATTGTATATTATATTATTTCTCACGTCAACTTTTTTAGTCCTTAATTTATTAAATTATTTATTTGTGAATTATTATAAATAGATTCAGGATAAGTGTTTACTAATTTTTTAGCATAGCTTTTAGATTGTTCCATATTTAAATTCTTATATATGACAGCAAGCCTATATAACACCGTTTCTTCATAACTTCCATCAGAAAAACTACCATCATATTCTTCATAATATTTTATAGCTCCTTTTAAATCTCCCGATAAATCGAAAGAAGTTCCAAGCATATAAATTATATGAGGATATAATTCATTTCCTGTTCCAAATTCATAGGATTTTTTTAAATAAGTCTTTGCATTATTATAATCTTTATTTTTTAAATAGTTACACCCTAAATTATAAAAATAAACACATCCTTCTGTAGTTAAAAGCTTGTATGCCTCAGATAGCAAATTTTCCTCATTAGAGTTCAGTTTATTACTTCTCCAGTTCATAACCTGTACATACATAGAATCATAATCTTTATTTTTTATATAATTTTCCATATCTTCAAGAGGAAAAGTCTTCTTTACATTTTTATCAATTTTCCCATTGACATTTTCAATTTTTTTATTATTTTCATAATTTATATTTTGTGCTTTCATGGTTCCTGTATTAAAAAATTTTATAAAACTTACAATTGATTTATTGCCCCTATTCACAATTAGAAATATACCACAAGCTATTAAAATACCAATAAAGGAAATACAACATACTTTTCTTATATTATTTTTTTTGCTTATTATATCCACGTTTTCAAGCAATTTTATATTTTCTTTAGCCTCAATATTTTTAACATCCAGCTTAAGTACATTGTTTATCTTCTCCAAGGCTTTAGCATATTGACCTTTCTTCATATAGCACAATGCACTGTAATTATTTATATTGATGTAATTAAAATCACTTTCAGTACATTTTTCTAATAATACTAAAGCCTCATCTATTTTAAATTCCTCAATTAATCCTAGAGCTTTTTTATAGAATTGAATTTTCTCATTATCTTTCTTTGAACTCTCAAGATATTTTTGGGCAACTTCATCCCCATTAACCTGATAATTCATTTTCCAAAGCTTCTGTGCCTTATCCAAATCACCTTTTAAATATAACAAAAGCCCTTTAAGATTAATTGATGCTTTATTTTTTATATCTATAGATATACTTTCCTCACATAACTTTATGGCAGCATTTATATATCCGTTATTATATTTATTTAAGGCCTTATTATATATCTTCTGTGATTTATTCATTTATCTTATATACTACTTTCCCATCAGAATTTTTAACTTCTATCTTGCCACTTAAGCTTGTATTAAAGGGAGTAATAACCCAATCTTCTACATGAGATTCATTATATGCATCATCATCATAAATATTCACTTTCAAATTTATATTATTTCCATCTTTTTGTACAGACATTATCTGTTGTTTTTTATTTGAATCCTTTATTAAAAGCGAAACTTCTCCTGTATTTACATTAAGCATATACAAATCTCCTCCTTTTGCTAGTGTTCCATGAGAAGATGCTACGACTACAAATAGGTTTTTTCCATCAGCCCATTCTATATATTTAGGTGATATTTGAGTATTATTCTCTATTTCATAACTATAAAGATTTTGTCCACTTTTTATTATTATTTTTCCTATACCTTCTTCTAAAGCTTCACTGCCCTTGCCCTCTATACAAGCACTATAACTTCCATCTTCTGAATTTTTCCAATCAGTATTAAAGGTTATTTCCGTACTACTATCCAATTGTTTTTTTATAAAATTTATTCCACTTGTATTTTTGGCAGTACTTGAGGAAGAACCATTATTTTGTGTTGTTTGTTCATTATTTTTATCCTTAGTATCAACAGCTGCAGTATCTGAGTTTACCTTTTTATCATTGTTATTAGAAGAAGTATTAGTATTTACCTTATTAGAAGAAGTATTTTTAT
The DNA here is from genome assembly GCF_000016505.1 of Clostridium kluyveri DSM 555. NCBI lineage: Bacteria > Bacillati > Bacillota > Clostridia > Eubacteriales > Clostridiaceae > Clostridium > Clostridium kluyveri. The sequence goes on along the minus strand of NC_009706.1, from coordinate 275,047 downwards.
CAGAAGAACAAGCTGTAAATGATAAAGCTAAAACCATCAAAGACAAGCATATTAGAAAATTCACTTTTTTAGATTTCACCGTGTAATCCCCCTTTTATATAATCTCTGGTATTATTCCTATCATATATCTTAATTAAATTATATCATAATATTTTCCTGCTAAAAACTACGCCAATTTTACTTTTAACAATAACTTTTAATAAATTGCTTTATTTTTAATATAGATTGAGGGCTCATAGAAAATTCATCCAATCCACATTCTACTAAATATTTAATTGCATTCTCATCTGATGCCATTTCTCCACACATACTGCACAATTTTTTATTTTTATGTGCAGCTTCTATAGTGGTCTTTATAAGAGATAATACTGCTGGGTGCATTGGGTTATAGAGATAGGCTACCTTTTCATTTACTCTGTCTACAGCTAGAGTATATTGTATTAAATCATTAGTTCCAATACTAAAAAAATCTGCATATTTGGCCATTTCATCTGCATTTATGGCCGCAGCAGGTACTTCTACCATTATTCCAACTTTTAGTTCCTTATTAAATTCCCTTTTTTCTAAAGCAAGTTCTTCCATACATTCTTTTAATACTTCTTTAGCTTGTAAAAATTCTTCTACAGAACTTATCATAGGAAACATTATCTTTAAATTTCCAAAAACTGACGCTCTTAAAAGAGCTCTAAGTTGAACTTTAAATATATCCTTTCTATCAAGAGATATTCTAATGGATCTGTAACCCAAAAAAGGATTGCATTCTTCTTCCATAGGAAAGTATGATAATTTTTTATCTCCACCTATATCCAACGTTCTTATAACTACAGGCTTATTTTTCATCTTTTCAAGCACATACTTATATGCTTCAAACTGCTCATCTTCCTGGGGCATAGCATCTCTATCCATATATAAAAATTCAGTTCTAAAAAGTCCTATACCATCTCCACCATTTTTTATGACCTGCTCTACATCCTCACATCTCTCTATATTTCCTAAAAGTTTTATCTGCTTTCCTGATTTCGTAACTGTCTTTAAATTTATTATACTTTTAAGTTTTTCTTTTTCTATACCATATTCTTCTATTTTAATTTTATACTTTTCCACTAATTCTTTGCCGGGGTTTACCATAACTATCCCTTCTACGCCATCTACAATAACCAAATCTCCATTTTTAACATAACTTGTTATATCTTTCATACCCACTACTGCAGGTATTTGGAAAGCTTTCGCCATAATAACACTATGAGAAGTCTTTCCCCCAAGATCCGTAATAAAAGCTATTACTTTATTTTTATCCAACTGAACTGTATCTGATGGTGTTAGATCGTGAGCTGCAATTACTGTATTACTACTCAAATTTCCTAAGGATGTTATATTTCCTGTTAGATTGGAAAGTATTCTATCACCTACATCTTTTATATCCATTGCTCTCTCTCTTATATATTCATCTTTCATAAGTTTGAAAGTTTCCATATACAAATTTACTATATCATAAACGGCTTTTTCTGCATTTATATGTTCTTTTTCTATTTTTAATTCTATTGCACCTGCAAATTCTATATCCTCTAAAAGCATAATGTGACTCTCGAACACCTCTGCTTTACCCTTTCCCAACTGATGTTTAGTTTTTGTTTTTATTTTTTCAAGCTGTTTTTTAGATAAAATCAATGCTCGTTCAAATCTTGCTTTTTCTTCTGATACATTTGACACATATGTATTTTCAATTTTTAATCCACTTTCTTCTTTTATAACTATCCTACCTATTGCATAACCTTTAGAAGCTGGTATACCTTTCTTCATCTATTTTCCTCCTGAGATTATGTTATATAAAACAGCTATGCTATTTTACTAAATCCTGAAATTCTTGTGAATCCTTCACAGGATTAAAATCCTCTTCTTCTCTAGCTATTTCCTTAATATCCGGAGACATATCTACAGCTATTTTTAAAAATTTTACCGTATTTGAAACATCTCCACGCCTTCCATATATACTTGCTTTACCATAATAACTCCATATATAATTTTCTACTTCTAAAGCTTTGTCATACCAATTAAGAGCTTCTTCATATTTTCCATAAAGTTCATAGGCAAGAGCTTTATTGAACCTTGCATATCCAAAATCAGGATTTAAATTAAGAGATTTATCTATATTATTCATTCCTTCTTCATAATTGTTGTTATAACATAATGCTATCCCTTTTATGTTATAAGCCTTATAAAATGTGTTATCTTCACGGATTATTTCATCTGCTTTAGCTATAGTATCTACATACTGTTTATTACTAAAAGACTCTTCCGCTTCTTTATATTTTTGTTCCAATTTTCTGTTATTTTCACTTTCAACCTGGCTGGTATCTGCTTTTTTTATCACTGAATCCTCTGTGGTAACATTTTGTAAATTTTTATTGCTGTTATTATATCTATTATCATAATAAACTTTGGTTATTAAAACTCCTGCTATAATACACAAAATACAAAATATTATACCTTTTATCTTCAAGGTATTTTTACTAGGTGGATTAGAATTTATCGTTTTCTTTCTATTAAAAGCCATTTATATTTCCTCCTAAACAGCTTTAATTTAGCCCTTCAGAAAAATTTGCCTGAAAGACTAAATTATTTACTTAAAAATTAAATTTTCCACATGATTTAATTTTTAAATTCATTGTTCTTTAAATACTTTTCAAGTTCATTTTTTATGCACTGTTTCATTTCATTTACATCATGCCTTTTATCATTTATGCAATCCGAAAGTTCTTCATCACACATATAGCATTTCTTAGGTTTAAATCCAAGATTTTTTCTGTTAACCTTAGTTCCATCACTATTATATACTTCTATATCAATATATTTTCCCAAGATGTGATTTTCTTCTATACCGATAACCCTTCTCTTTATATTACAGACATCACCATTAATAACTAAGGTCAGTATAGGACCTTCACTTGTTACTTGTAAATCTTTATACATTATTCTATCTTTAAATTCATTAATTACCAAACTGCAAAATATCTTCATTATTCCAAAGCTCACACAATTATTCTTACAAATTCCTGGATAGTTGACTTTCATAGAGAGCAGAGGTGCTAAATAATCCTTTATAAGCCATTTTCTCCTACATTCTCTTTCTTTTTTATCTTTAATAATATCATCTCTAGTATATTCCTTATCTATAATTGCATCTATTCCATTATAATTCTCTGAAATACAATTCATATATATGGATTTAATAAGTTCTCCCTCTACATCACTAGCAACTTCATTTTTATTTATATTATCATCATTTTTCCCTTTATTTATGCCACCTTTAGCATTAAAATCATTTACAGTTAAATCAATACCCATAATACACCAATAAGAATTGTTAATTCTTATATATTCTTAACCTCCTTTTTTAAACTTTAAGACTTAGTAGTATACTCATAATTATACTTTTTTCGTTGAATCTCTACAAGCTTTATGTCGTAAATAGGCAGAATTTTTTTAAGATTCCATTGTATTTTTTAAAGTTATTTATAAAAAATTATATTAATTTATTTTTAAGTATGTTGAAATTTTAAATTTCAGAACTATTAAAGTTTAAGTAATTTTTTTTCCCTATCTCATATAAATTATTTCCTTCTGAATCTATCACTACAATTACAGGGAAATCTTTTACTTCCAATTTTCTTATAGCTTCTGAATCCAAATCTTCATAGGCCACTACTTCCACTTTTTTTACACATTTTGCTATAATTGCTGCCGCACCTCCTATAGCAGCAAAATAAATACCTCTATTCTTTTTTATAGATTCTATAACCTCTTTTGACCTAAGACCTTTTCCTATCATTCCCCTTAACCCTTTGTCTAATAACATAGGTGTGAAAGAATCCATCCTATAGCTAGTGGTTGGACCTACAGACCCTATAATATTGCCTGGTTTTTCAGGAGTAGGTCCTGCATAATATATTATGGAATCTTTTATATCTATAGGAAGCTCTTTACCTTCCTCTATTAATTTTATCAGTCTTTTATGAGCAGCATCCCTGGCAGTATATATGGTTCCAGATATTAACACACTATCTCCCACTTTTAAACTTTTAACTTTTTCCTCTGTTAAAGGACATGTAATATTTTTTTCCATTTATACTTATCGTCAACTAAACGACTTTTCAACTCCTATCATCACTAAATATTATAATTCTATTTCTTTATGTCTTGTAACATGACAATTTATATTTACTGCTACAGGCAATCCCGCTATATGTGTAGGATAAGTTTCTATATTTACTGCAAGAGCTGTGGTTTTACCTCCAAATCCCTGAGGACCTATTCCAAGAGAATTTATTTTAACTAAGAGTTCTTCTTCTAAATCTTTATAAAATTTATTTTTATTTCTTAAAGACAAAGGTCTTACAAGTGCTTTTTTAGCAAGATTTGCAGCCTTATCAAAGGTACCTCCTATACCTACACCAACTACTATAGGAGGACAGGGGTTAGCACCCGCCTCTTTCACCACACCTACTATAAAATCCTTGACTCCCTCTATTCCATCTGCCGGTTTTAACATTTTAATCTGACTCATATTTTCCGAGCCAAATCCTTTGGGAGCTACTGTTATATTAAATTTATCTCCTGCAACTATTTCATAACATATTACTGCTGGAGTATTATCTCTAGTATTTATCCTATTTAAAGGATCACAAACTATGGATTTTCTTAAGTACCCTTCTATATACCCCTGCCTGACTCCTTCATTTACAGCATCTTCTATACTTCCACCCACTACATGAACATCCTGCCCAATTTTTATAAAAACACAGGCCATTCCTGTATCCTGACACATAGGTACATTTTCATTATTGCATATATCTATATTCTTAAGTATCTTATACAGAATATCTTTTGCCATAGGCCAATTTTCTTCTTCTGCATACTTTTTTATTTCTTCTTTAACATCCTCTGGAAGATAATGGTTGGCATCTATGCAAAGTTTCCTTACGGCTTTTACTATATCAGATATATGTATCTCTCTCATAATTTAACACTGTTCCCCCTTAATATATTTGATCAGATTATTTTAAAATTTATTTTTGATATTCTTACCTTCCATCTTTCTCTTATTAAAATTTTTTAGTTCTTGTGTAAAAGGTATATTACCAAATCTCATATACCTTATTGCTCCTGTGTTATCTCTGGCAGAAGTCATCCCTCCATCTTTACTATATCTCTCAGAAGCCACAGGAATGTCTATGACCCCATTTTCAAAAGCTTCTACCACTCCTACAGCTAGATCTCCCCTTCCCAATTCTAAAACCTTGTCTAATATACACTTTACTTCTGCTTTAATTATAACTACCTCTGTTTCTAATTCCTTAGACATAGCAAGCCTTTGTCCACCTAAAATATCTACTGGCATTTTTGCAGCACGTATTATGGCACTATTAACTTCTTTAGTTAATTTGGAGGTCTTTATTACAACCTTTGTAGCTCCTGCTAAAACTGCTGTAACTGTTCCTACAGATGTAGTTCCAAAATTCTTCCCTTTATCCTCTGAAGATTTTAACATACTTTGATGAAATGATGTAGTTATATAAACATCTTTATATCCATAATCTTTCATATATTCCCCTATCTGTTCTTCTAAAGCTTTTATAGATGCTATATCCTGAATCAAATTCCCCCCTTGTGTTATTCCTACGGTTATATTCTTAACACCTTGTTCTGCTGCAAGCAGTCCTTCTATTATAGATACTGCATTTGAAATACTTGGAGGAATCAAAGCATTATAGTTAGCCACTCCAAAAGTCTCCTTATTTATGGATATACCCTGTTCTTCGTAAAATCCGACTAATCTATCGCAATATTGCCAGTCTAGAATAGATTTTTCTATAGGTATATTTGTTGCATTAAGTATATTATGAGATATTGCTCCTCCTTGACTAGATGTAAAACCACACAAACAAATTATTTCTGCTAGAAGTTTACAATCAAAAGTATTATATGTACCTTGAATAGGCAAATCAACAGATTCACATATTTCTCTACATTCTTCGATAAAGTATTTTAAATTTGAAGAACTATTATTTTCATTTTGCGCTACGCTATTGTACATACTGACCAAAAGTAAGTCTGGTTTACCTTCATCTTGTAAATATTTTAATAATCCAAGCCGTTCCTCTGGTATGTTAGCCATTCCTGGTTGTATTAAAGTTATAAAATCCTCTTTTGCTGCTATAAGTCTCTTCGAAAAATTTTTATAATCTGGCACCTTTCTTAAATAATCCACAGCACCTTTAATATCATAATTTAATATTTTATTTCTAGTTTTAAAAAAATATTCTTCCGGCCATTTTTCATTTTTTAATTTCATACCTATTCCCCTCTATATTTTTAACTTATTCCATTCTATGACCTTTTAAACTTAATAAATCTATTACATTATAATTATATTTGCTTAGTACAAAAAGTATCTTTAAAATTATCATTTATTGTATTTAAGCTCAATTATTTTTGATTTTAAATCCCTTATAGAATTATCATCTACATTATATAAAAATTTCATTATATGTTTATGATTTACATCATATAACTTAACATCTTTATATCTTCCGGGGGATACTACTAATACATCCGAACTATTTATTATCTTTAAAAGCTCCTGCTTATTCATGGTATTGGTAAATTGCATATTTATATTGTGAAGTCCAGCCTTTTCAAGTGCTCCTCTAGCCTTAAACATGAATTCATTTGATATACAAATAAATGCAAACTTAGTTTCTTCAGGATACCTTGCAATCTTAACTATAGTTTCTAAGTCTACATTTATTGAAACTCCTATTATTTCTTTTTGAAACTTTTTAGTTAACATAGTTACTTCATTAACATGATTAAATGTAGTTATTATAATCTGACTTTTTTCTATAACTTTATTAATTTCATTACTACCCTTACTTATATCCTCAAGTGTAACAGAAACTATATTCATATCTGTATTTTCCATAAGTTGTTTTCCAAATATTTCAGCTTGTTCAATATTACACTCCACATATATGGCAGTTATCTTACTCATAAAATCTCTTTTTTCTCTTACTCTTTGAGTGATAACCTCTAAAAATTCATCCACATCCATTCCTATTCTTACTGCTTCTTCAAATCCAAGATCTATAAATTTTATTATTTTTTGTTTTATATTCTGAATTTTCCAAATATTTAATTCTCCTTCAACAAAAGTTCCTCTTCCCTGATAGGATCTCAAGATACCTTCCTGTTCTAATTCATTATAAGCTGTACTTATGGTATTTCTACTTACCTTAAGCTTGTCAGATAATTCCCTTTCTGTAGGCATCTTATCACCTACCTTTAAAATATTTCTTTTTAATAAATTTATTATTTGTTTTTTAATCTGTAAATATAACGGGACACTGCTGTCCTTATTTATTTTAATGTCTATGGTACTCACCTCAAAACTACTGAACTATTACTATTGTATAAACCCATTTCTTTACCTAAATGTTAGCATAGTGCAAGATAAATATCAATATTCTTTAAATGCTATTACAATCAGGAAGATTTGTGAATAAAATATTTTATTTTTAATATTTTATGAGACATAATAACACAAGCTAAATTACACTATGTGACTGATAATTATCCTTTTTCGCATATAATTCAATAACTGCAGTTACCTATATTTAAGTACTGCAGTCTTATTCTTTCTAAATTGCAAGCCAAATATTTTTAGGCATTAATTTAAGGAATAATATTCATTAATAGATTTTTTTATACATTCTGCTATTTTATCCTGATATTCATCCTTTAACAATTTATTTTTTTCTTCAGTGTTAGATAGAAAGCCACATTCTATTAGTACTGAAGGCATACTGTCTTTGCACCTTAATACTTTATAGGAATCAAAAGCTGCTTTTTCTTTTCTATTATTACTATTATCTAAATCATTAACTAAATTCTTCTGAAGAATACCAGCAAATCTTCTGCTGTTTTCATTTTTAGAATACCACACTTGAGCACCGTAATATTTGGACTGAGGAAACATATTTAAATGTATACTTATAAACATATTACATTTAGAATCCTCTTTCAACTTACACCTATTATCCAAATCCTCTATCTTCTTCTTCCTTATCCTTCCACAATCCGTATAAAGACCTTTATCCTCATATCGTGTCATAACCACTTTATATCCTTTTCCCAATAACTTGTCCTTGAGTTTATTACTTATTTTTAAGTTTATATCTTTTTCCATTATACCATCTTTTGATACAGCCCCACTGTCTATTCCCCCGTGCCCAGGATCTAAGAGTACTGTAATACTCTCCTTCTCTACAGCTTTAACAATATTATTACTACTTAATCCTAAAGGTATATATATATTATTTAATATAAAAATAAATATCAGCGTTAAAGTTACAGTAAATACAAAACCTATATTTTTTACCTTCAAAAAACTCACTCCCTATAATTATTTCAACATATATATTTTTACCTAAGGATTTAAAAGTTATTAATATATTTTTATAATTTAAACTTATATACTAAAAAATCTACTTATCCTTACTTACAATATCATAAAAAATAGAGGCTGTAATTTAAATCATTAAAATCTAAATTACAACCTCTTAATTTCTTATATTGTGAACCTAAGATAATGAATTGTATAATATAAATCATATAATTTATATGTATTTTCTTTATCTCTTTGAGAACAGAGGTACTAAATCAAATTTTCTAAAATCTACTATATATAACGCTTATGCAGCCACTTCAAATACTACATATTGATAATTCCAAACCTCATATTTCTGGTCGTGTGTAATTTGTGTGTAAATCTTAAAAATCACTGATTTTATATTATTTCACTTCATCATACAATTAATTTGCCTTCATTTTACCCTGTTAAATTACATCACAATTTTGTATTTATATAAAGATGAGGGCAATAACTCCATACTTAGTTAGCTATCTGTTTTTTAGGTCGATTACCTTTTCTATTGTTAATCCTGTTCCTTTAGCTACTATTTCCTCATTTATACCAAGTCTTAAAAAGTTTATGGCACTTTCTATAGCCTTCTCATTAGCTCCTTCTTCTCTTCCTTCTTCTTTAGCAGAACTAATCATATTAGCTCTCTCATGCAGTGACCTTTCTCTTGCTTTGTAAAGTGCTAATGTTTCTGGATCACTACTTAGATATTTTATTTTTTCTTCTGCTTTCTTGATATCTACATCCATATCCATCAACTCCTCTAATTCTTCTTTACTTATAATATCTTATCTAAAGAAAGAGGAACAGTTTTTATATACTATTCCTCTAAATTAGCTATACCTAGTTAGACATTTGTTTTTTTAATTCAATTACTTTCTCTAATGGAAGTTCTGAACCTTCTGCAACTTGTTTAACTGTCAATCCCATTTTCAAAAAATTTTTTGCTAACTTTATTGCTTTTTCATTAGCTCCTTCTTCTCTTCCTTCTTCTCTTCCTTCTTCTCTTCCTTCTTCTTTAGCAGAACTAATCATATTAGCTCTCTCATGCAGTGACCTTTCCCTTGCTTTGTAAAGTGCTAATGTTTCTGGATCACTACTTAGATATTTTATTTTTTCTTCTGCTTTCCTGATATCTGCATCCATATCCATCAACTCCTCTAATTCTTCTTTATTTATATCTTCTCTAAAGAATGATAGCCACCTTTGAAGCTTATCTTCCTTTAGATTTTTATTTTCTAGCTTCTTAAATTTTTCAACTTCTATGAAATGAACCTCTATTACATCTGTTAGCATATAGTCTTTAACTTCATCTTCCCATAAGTGGAATGTTGTATGGAATTTATCTGGTATTTTAATATATTCAAAGTCAAGTATGTTTATAGTTATTACCTTTGCAAGCTTTTTGTAATCTTCTCCCTTTTTAATGCCATTTGAATATATTTCTCCCCAATACCATAAGGTTCTTTTATCCATATTATGCTGGTTGGTTAATTGTACTTCTATTTCTAGTTGTGTACCATCTGCTATTTTAGCTCTGACATCTATTATACCCGTCTTATCCTCTATAAGTTCTGGTGTTAGCTGCTTATTTTCAACTATTTCCAGTGTTACTAATTTATCTATATCTTTTTTACTTAAAATCGCATTAAGTAATGCTATTAGGTTATCCTTTGTTTCATCTTCACCAAAGGTTTTCTTAAAGATGAAGTCATTTAAAGGCTTTAATCTTTCCATGTAATCATTCCTCTCTTATAGCTTTATTTTATCAGAAAATTTCAATATTAGCTATGATATGTATTAAACTTATATTTATATCTTTAGCCATTAACTTCAGATACCAGTGGCTTACTATCTTTATATCACAGATACCACCTAAAGGTAAGCCTTTTTTTAACTCTGTACTCTATATTTCCACCCATTATTCTATGTCTGCATACATAACCTTTTGTTATTTCACCAACTCTTTCATTTCTTCTCCATTTGTATTATTGGTAACTACTGCCACAACCACATTATAGTAAGTTCATCCGTAAATCTTTACTAGTTTTTATAACATTTACTTTTTGTCTATGATTTTTTTCAATTCTTTTTTCTTTTAACTCTTGATAATTTTATTGCTTAATTAAATACATATATAATAGGAAGCAATTTTTTATTTTCATAAACGTTTATGTATTTATAAAGATTGTCCTATCTACTTACAATCGACTTTTGAATACTTTCTTACTAGTTTATAAAACGTATTCTTTTTTAACCCTAATTCCTTCATAGCTACCACAGCAGTAATATCTCCTGCTCTCCATTTATCATGTACCTCTTTAAAATTATTTGGATATTGTGCTGCCGGTCTACCTATTCCTTTACCTCCATTTTTAGCTTTAAGGATTGCTATTCCTTCTGCTTGTCTCTGTTTTATATTTTTACGCTCATTTTCAGCTACGAAACTCAGTACCTGCAATACTAAATCACTTATGAAATTTCCAAGTAAGTCTTTATTTTTAGTCGTATCCAATAAATCCATATCCAATACTTTTATATCTGCTCTAATTTCTTTAGTGATAATATTCCACTCCTGCATTATTTCTTTATAATTACGTCCGAATCTATCAAGTTATTTAATGTATAATAGATCCCCTTCACGTAAACATTGTTTTAATGCTTGATATTGATGCCTATTAAAGTCCTTACCACTTCTCTTATCAATAAATATATCTCTTTCATTAATACCTAATTCCTGTATCTCTTTTATTTGTCGCTCAATATTTTGTTCTTTACTTGAAACTCTTACATAACCAAACATTTTATTATTCACAATAAAAATCCACTAGTAAAACTAGTGGTTTTGCTTTTTCGGGCATAGCCCTGCTCCCAAAGCAACATCTCAAGATGTAAAAACGATCTGCCGCGTACATTATTCCATTAGTTACCCTTAAAAGGGTCGTCCATATCAAATGCTAATTGTTCGCTGGCTTGATCTTCTTTTAATTGATTTGCTATATATTCTTTTATCTTTTTTGTATTTTTTCCTACAGTGTCTACATATGAGCCAAACGTATTAGGAAAACTGCAAAAACCCTTATTCTATGCGGGATAAGGGAATACCAAAATAAAATATGAGCTATCACATTACACAGGATACCGCCTAATTGGACAAGATAGGCGGTATTTTTGTATCTGGATAGCGGAACTTCGGGTCAACTTGGCCCGAAGTGGAAAGGGGGGATTACAAATCCCTGTGGGGCTTGACCTAAAAAATCAAGCCCCTTTTTCATGCCATAAAACAGACAAGGAGGAAAAACGCATGGCAAAAAATGAGCCAAACAAACCGGACGAAGTAAAAACCGCCCCGGCACAGGAAGCCGCAGCAGAAGAAAAAAGCACTCCCAAACCCATGCCGGAGATTGGCGGCAAAGCTCCTGCCCCGGAAAAGACTGCCGAAGAAACAGCGGCACTTCCCCATGAGGACGGAGCCGCCCTGCATGAATCTGATAAGGACAGGCCGAAAGTACCTACCCCCATTGACATTCCCGCCCCCGGTGATGTGGTGGTTTCCTTTGACAAAATCAATGAGATTGTTTCCGGGAAACAGGCGGCGGTAAAGGAAGCGGAGCAGACCGCCCCCGAAAAAAAGGACATGGAAAAATCAGCACACACCGAAAAAAAGGCAGAGCCAGAGAAACCCGGTATGGATAAGGGAAAGGAAAACGAGCCGAAAACGGCTAACAGCAAGCCCAAATCTCGCTCACAAAAAACCACTGAAAAAGCGGACAAAAAGCCTACTCGCCCTGCCAAACAGGAAAAAGCCCCAAAGGCTGTAAAACCGGAAAAGCCGGATAAACCGAAACAAGCCGCAGAAATTGGCGGCGGGGCTTCTGATTCCCCGCAAGCTACGGAACAGGCACAGCAGGAAACGCCGTCCCCTGCCCCGGAACTGCCGTCCGAACCGAGGGAAGCACCCCGCCCCGGCGAACAGGAACAGATTGTTTATCTCAATCTTTCCGAGCTTTTCGCTTTCAAAGATCACCCGTTTCAGGTTCGTAATGATGAAGAAATGGCGGCTATGGTGGAAAGCGTTAAGGACAAGGGCGTTACCCAGCCTGCCATTGTGCGCCCCCGTGAAGATGGCGGCTATGAAATCGTATCAGGCCACCGCCGCCAGAAGGCCAGCGAATTAGCCGGATTTGCGGATATGCCTTGTATTATCCGCAACATGACGGACGAACAGGCCATCACGCAGATGGTAGAGGACAACACCAACCAGCGTGAAAATATCCTGCCCAGTGAACGGGCCAAAGCCCTGCAAATGCAGTTGGAAGCCATCAAGCGGCAGGGCGCGCGAACCGGCAACGGGCAACGCTCCAATGAGGTTGTAGCAGAGCGCAACAAAATGACGGTCAAGCAGGTTCAGCGGTATATTAAGCTCAATGAGTTGGTTCCCGACCTTATAAAAATGGTGGACGAAAAGAAAATCGCGTTCACTCCCGCCGTGGAGCTTGCGTTCATCAAGCCCAAAAATCAGCGGTATATCGCTATCGCCATTGAGGGCCAGCAGTCGGCTCCCTCACTCTCACAGGCACAGCGTATGCGTGACCTTGACCAAAAGAAGTTGTTAAACCCCGATGTGATTGACGGAATCATGTTAGAAGAAAAAAAGGAGGCAGACAAAGTGATTATTTCAAGTCAGGAATTAAGCCAGTATTTCGGCAAGGAGAAAACACCTCGCGAAATGAAGGATACCATTATGAAACTGCTGGAGGAAAACAAGGCGAAGCTGAAAGAGGTTTCGGCTCCTCAAAAGAAAGCCGAACAGGAAAAATAAGCACTTCGGGTCAAGTTGGCCCGAAGTCGGTATATGCGGGGCTTTGCCCCGTGCCCCAAAGCTCTAAGGATAAATATATTCCCCGTCGCCGCTTATTGGGTAGCATAGCCGGGAAAATCGGTCAAGAGCTTGCCGCCGTAGGCGGTGCTTCGCACTCTTGACGGATTTCTCCCGGTTATGCTTTAAGGCAGTCAAGCGACGGGGATATATATTCCTTTGAGCTGCTCCCTTTCCAAGCGTGGAAAGGGCGGGGGGATAGGTTGACACATTCAGCGCAACAAGAACGGAGGTGCTTAAATCATGAAACGACCTTTAGCATACATTACTGCCGCGTGGTGCGGCAATCACGATACGGATACCAAACAGGCGGCGCAGTATTGCCGGGCAGTCTATGAAGCCGGGTTTTCCCCGGTTTGCCCGACCCTGTATCTTCCGCTTTTTCTCAATGACGCAATCCCGGAGGAACATAAAAGCGGCATTGATATGAGCCGGGATCTCCTGCGCCGCGCCCATGTACTTGTCGTATGCGGAAGCGATATTGACGAGGACGTGAAAAACGACATTGCCGTTGCCGGGCGGCTGAACATCACGGCAACCACGCTGGACGGGATTCTGACCGTGAAAACACAGGGGCAGGAAAAAGACCATGCTTGAAGCCTTTGTTACCAATCTTGGACGGTATAACGAGGGATATTTGGACGGGGAGCCTTTAAAGCTCCCTGCCACCACCGAGGAAGTGCAGGCTCTTTTGAAGCGTATCCATGTGGACGGTGTGCGGTATGAGGAAATTTTCATTACTAATTATGAAACCGACATTCCCGGTCTGCGTGACTGCTTAGGAGAATATGAAAGCATTGATGAGTTGAACTTCTTGGCTTCCCTGCTGGACGATATGGAGGAATGGGAGTTAGAAAAGTTTTCTGCCGCCGTGGACTTCGGGGAGTACAACAGTGTACCCGCCCTAATTAACCTTACGCAAAATCTGGATTGTTTTGAGTTTTACGCCGGGGTTGAGAATGAGGAAGATTTAGGCCGCTACTATGTTGAGGAAATGTGTACGCTGGAAATCCCGGAGCATTTGGAAAACAATATTGATTATGAAGCCTATGGGCGGGATATGAACTTGGACGACGACGGGCGTTTTACCGATGGCGGCTATGTGGTACGGACAGGCGACAGCTTCACTGAGTATTACAGCGGCAGGGACGATTTACCGGAGGAATACCGAATTTTTGCTTATCCCGAACCGGAAAAATCCATCAAGAAAACGCTGGAAAGCTACGGGAAGATGATAAACGAAACCGTCACCGCCGCCCGTGAGCGCCCCCACCCCGCCAATGCGGAACGATAACCAACTTCGGGCCAACTTGGCCCGAAGTGTGAAAGGAGGTTAAAGCCTATGGCAAAAACGAAAACTACCGCCGAGCCGATTTTGGAAAATGAACACGTTAAGGAGCTTTTGGCGATATTGCGGGAAAACAATTCCCCGTCCACAAAGGATTTTCTTGCGGTTCTGCATCATGTCGGAGCAATGGAAAAACAGCTTGACGCCGCTGTAAAGGAGCTTGCCGCCATGCGGCAGGAACTCCGAACAGCACAGGAACAGAACCACCCGGTTAAGACCGCTTTGCAAAAGGCGGTCATTGTTATGCAGGGGCAGGTATTGGACTTGCGGGATAAATTGGCGGAGCTAAAGCAAAGCGTCATAGACGGTTGTAAGAACGCCGTTACCGCTTTTAAGGAAACCGGCATTTCCGCGCTGGATAACGTAGCCCGGTTCTTCAAGGTGCGCCCCACTTTAGAAGCCATGCGGGATATGCTCACAAAGGATATTCAGTACGACGATAAGGCTATTGCCAAAATCGAAGCCATCAGCACCGAATACCATCAAGCCGGGCGGCATTTGAAAAACATGGGTCGGGTCATGCTTGGCAGAGAAGCGGCACAGGAAGTAAAACAGCCCGGCAAGCTGGCGGCGGTCATATCCGCTCCATTCCGTGCGGAGCGTTCCCATTTTTCCAGTATAAAAAGCCATATAGAAAAATCTTTGAATACGCTGGCACGGTTGGAAGAACGGGCGGCAGAGAAAAAGCCCTCTATCCGGGAAGCTCTTGCTACTCACAATGAAAAAATCGCGCAGGCACAAAAGGACGCTCCCACCACAGAACGCCCCCGCCCTGTCAATGCAGAGAGGTAACACACTTCGGGCCAACTTGGCCCGAAGTCCTCCCGCCTATACGATTGCCATATCTGGCAGGAAAGGAGGAATTTCATGCAGGAAGATATTGAACGCCGGACGGTTGCCCTATCTGTCAATGCTACAAAACTGACGGGCCGGACGCTGGCAAAGGTGCTGGCGGCAGCACTCCGGCAGATACAAAAGGGCCATCAGAAGCGGCAGACCCCGCAGGGCAGACAGAGCGTAAAAAAGTTGATGAACCACGGCGTTTCTACAAACAGTCTTGACCTGTCCGGGGATACGAAGCTCTTTGACCGTGTGGCCCGAAAGTACAATGTAGATTATGCTTTTCACAAAACCGGGCCGGATAAATATTTGTTATTCTTCAAGGCCGGGCAGGCTGACGCTATTACCGCCTGTTTTGGCGAATATACAAAGCTGGTGCTGAACCGGGGCAAGAGCCGCCACCCCTCTATTCTGAAACAGTTAAAAGCCTTTGCCGACAGGGAGCGCACCAAACCGCGACAAAAGGAACGAAAACGGGAGGTGGTGCGGAATGAACGATAAAATCCGTAGATATGTGATTCCCAATGTTCCCTATCTGTTGGTGCTGTGGTTCTGTCTGAAGCTCGGCACAGCCTACCGCCTTGCGGCAGGTGCAGACTTCGGAAATAAACTGGTTGGCATGATAAAGACTATAAGCCCGGCGTTTGCTTCATTTGCGCCGGGCTTTGTGCTGTCCGATTGGCTCATTGGCCTTGCCGGGGCGGTCATACTCCGGCTGGTGGTATGGTATAAGGTAAAAAACGCAAAAAAGTTTCGGAGGGATGTGGAATATGGCTCGGCCCGGTGGGGAACGGCAAAGGACATCAAGCCCTTTATCGACCCAAAATTCAGCAACAACGTGATACTAACCGGGACAGAGCTTCTTACCATGAATACCCGACCCGCCAATCCCGCCAACGCCCGAAACCTTAACTGCTGTATCATAGGCTCCAGCGGAAGCGGGAAAACTCGCTTTTGGCTGACCCCACAGCTTTTACAGGCTCATTCATCCTATGTGGTGGTTGACCCAAAGGGCGGCATTTTAGAGCAGGTCGGCTCTTTTCTGAAAAAGCAGGGCTACAAAATCAAGGTATTCAATTCCATTGATTTTGCCCGGTCAATGCACTATAACCCGCTGGCCTACTTAAAGACGGAAAGCGATATTTTGAAGTTTGTAAACGCTCTGATTGAGAACACAAAGGGCGACGGTAAAGAGGGTGATCCATTCTGGACGAAAGCAGAAACCTTGCTTTATTGTGCTTTAATCGGCTATATCGTCCTTGAGGGGCCGGAGGAAGAACGCCATATCAATACCCTAGTGGATATGCTGAACAGCATGGAAACAAGGGAAGATGATGAAAATTTCAAGAACGCCGTGGACTATATGTTCCTTGGCTTGGAAAAGCGCAATCCCAACCATTTTGCGGTGCGCCAGTATAAAAAATTCAAGCTCGCCAGCGGGAAAACCTCGAAAAGTATCCTGATTTCCTGCGGAGCCAGACTTGCCCCATTTGATATTGGACAGCTCCGGGAGATTATGAGCTATGATGAAATGGAACTTGACCGCATGGGCGATAAGAAAACCGCCACCTTCTTCATCATCAGCGACACCAATACGACCTACAACTTTATTGTTGCCCTTGCTTTTTCGCAGATGTTCAATCTTTTGTGTGAACGGGCTGACAGCAAATACGGCGGCAGGCTCCCCCATCATGTAAGGGTATTATGGGACGAAGCCGCCAACACGGGACAGGTTCCGCAATTGGAAAAATTGGTTGCCGTTATCCGCTCCCGCGAAATATCCTTATGCCTGTTTTTACAGGCGCAAAGCCAGCTCAAAGCCTTATATAAAGACCACGCTGAAACCATTATGGGAAATATGGACAGCGTGATTTTTCTTGGTGGCCGGGAACATTCCACCATCAAGGAACTTTCGGAGGTTTTGGGGAAAGAAACCATTTCCATGCAGACGGAAAGCCGGACGCGGGGCCAGTCGGAAAGCTATGGACAGAACTTGCAACGGCTCGGCAAGGAGCTTATGACAATGGACGAATTGACCACTATGCCGGGCAACAAGTGTATTTTACAGCTTCGCGGCCTGCATCCATTCCTTTCCCCCAAATACGATTTAAAACAGCACCCCAATTACAGGTATACCGCCGAAGCTGATAAGCGCAACGCTTTTGACGCTTCAAAGCTGGTAAACCGCCGCATGAAAAAGCTCAATCCCAATGAGCAGTATACCGTTTATGAAGTAAATGCCGACGAGGAAACCGCCGCCATAGACGAGAACGAGGACATTCTCAACTATGATGATGTGGACGACCCGGAAGCATTTGCATAACTTCGGGCCAACTTGTCCCGAAGTGACAGCCGCCGAAAATGGCGGTTTTTTTGTACCCGAAAACAATATGAAAATATGGAGGTAATCAGATTATGGGATTTTTTACGAGTGCAGTTAGTACCTTGCAAACCCTTGTTGTAGCTCTTGGCGCGGGTCTTGCCGTGTGGGGCGTTATCAACCTTTTGGAAGGTTACGGGTCGGACAATCCGGGCGCGAAATCGCAAGGCATTAAACAGCTCATGGCCGGGGGCGGCGTTATCCTGCTGGGAACAACGCTTGTGCCTATGCTTTCCAGCCTGTTTTAAGGTAGGCCGGTATGGATTTTCTCACCGACTGGATTAACGAATGGATAAAGGGCCTGCTGGTGGACGGTATCATGGGCAATTTAAGCGGCCTTTTCGAGAACGTGAACGACCAGATCGGAGAGATTGCAACACAGGTGGGAACCACGCCGGGGAATTGGAACCCCGGTGTGTTCTCTCTCATACGGCAGCTTTCCGAAACGGTTGTCTTGCCGATTGCCGGACTGGTGCTTACCTTTGTCATGTGCTATGAGCTGATTCAAATGCTCATTGACCGGAATAACCTGCACGATATTGACACATGGATTTTTTTCAAGTGGATATTCAAAACCTTTATCGCAGTACTGCTTCTTTCCAACACATTCAATATCGTGATGGCGGTATTTGATGTTTCCCAAAGCGTCATAAACAGTGCAGGGGGCGTGATTGCAGGAAACACGGCGGTAAGCCCCGATATGATGGACAGCTTGGAAACCCAGCTCATGACAATGGAAATCGGCCCTCTGCTTGGCCTGTGGATGCAATCCTTTCTGATAAAGATTATTGTCGTAGCAATCAATATTGTTGTGTTTGTCATTGTGTACGGCAGAATGATTGAAATTTACCTACTCACCAGTTTAGCCCCGGTGCCAATGGCAACCTTGGTCAACAGGGAAATCGGCGGCATGGGCCAGAACTATTTAAAATCTTTGTGTGCTGTGGGTTTTCAAGGCTTGTTGATTTTGGTATGCGTGGGGATTTACGCAAAGCTGGTGCAGAGTATCGCTGTAGGCGGCGACCCCATTGGAGCCATATGGACGGTAATCGGCTATACGGTTCTCTTGTGCTTCACCATGTTCAAGACGGGAAGCCTTGCAAAATCCATCTTTGGAGCGCACTGACGACTTCGGGCCATTCGGGGTCCCCGGCAAATCGTAGATTTGTTGGGGTGAGAGCTTGTCCCGAAGTGAGAAAGGAGAAATTTTTACTATGAGCAACGAAAAAACAACAGCTCCGCAGGAAACAGAACAGGCGGCTTTGCCGCTGAAACTGGACGTTACCGCCCGGCTCATTGAGCCAAAGGGCAACCTTGTAGGCTTTGCCAGTCTGAAACTGAACGACTGCTTTGTGATTGACGATTTCAAGATTTTGCAGAACGACAAGGGCATTTTTGTAGGTATGCCGAGCAAGCCGGATAAGACCAGCAAGACCGGCTACCGGGATACATCCCGCCCCATCACAAAGGAATTTCGCGCCGAGCTGACCGAAGCCGTGACAGCGGCCTACCATGCAGAGCTTGAAAAGTTGCAGACCCGCGCCGCTGCCATTGCTTCCCCCGAAAAGCAGTCTATCCCGAAACAGCTTGCGGAGGGATCCAAACAGGCGGCACAGGAGAACGCCGCCCGGCCTGCTCCGGTAAAGACAGGTAAAGCCAAAAATGCAGAAAGGTAACTTCGGGCCAACTTGGCCCGAAGTGGAAAGGAGTTTTTATGTATCAACAACCGGAACAATCGCCGTGGGGCAAGGTGCAGACCTGTGATATTCTTTGCCCCGGCGTGTTTCTTGTGAGTACCGCCAGTCATGGCGGCACAATGGTTGCAAAGGATATGGCGGCGGTGCTTTCTCCTGCCGCTATCAAGTGCGGCTTTCGTCACAGTGGTTTTCTCTGTTTTGAGGAAGATACGCAGGAAGATGTTGCCCTGCGGGAGCTTTTGGATAAAAAGCTGTGGGCGGTTCCAGACCGTATAAAAGACAAGGCCGCTTTTGAGGAAAACATCAATAAGTCGCTCCGGGAACATAACCCGGACTATTGGCGGGTACGGCAGGCTGGACTGGAAAAGACCCCGGCACGGCAGACGGTTCCTATCCACAATGCAGAACGATAATCAACTTCGGGTCAACTTGGCCCGAAGTCAGAAAGGAGGATTTTTCATTGGCCTATGTAAGCGTACCAAATGATTTATCAAAAATAAAAACCAAAGTGGCGTTCAATCTCACCAAACGCCAGCTACTATGCTTCGGAGCGGCGGCGGTAGTCGGGATTCCGCCTTATCTTTTTACCCGTACCGCCATTGGCAATACCGGGGCCATGCTCTTAATGATTACCTTTATGCTCCCTTGTTTTCTCATTGCCATGTATGAGCGTGACGGACAGCCGCTGGAAAAGGTGGTGCGTAATATTGTCCGCTCCAAATTCCTATGGCCCCGCACACGCCCCTATCAGACACAGAATTTCTATTCCTATCTAAGTAACCCCGGAAAGGAGGTTTCACCCAATGGCACAAAAAACAAAACGCCCACCCGTTCCCGTAAAAAGTGGAAAGCCTAAAAAGCGCGGGCCGCAGTCGGCACAGCAGACCATTCCCTACAAGGAAATGCTGAAAGACGGTATCTGCAAGGTGCGGGAGGGCTACTATACAAAGACCCTTTCCTATGAGGATATTAACTACGCCGTGGCTTCCAGTGATGACCAAAGCACTATTTTTGACGGCTATTGCGGCTTTCTCAATTACTTTGACAGTGCCTTGCCCTTTCAGCTATCCTTTATCAATCACCGTTCCCGCCCGGAGAATCGTTACAGCGTGAATATATCCCCGCAGGACGACGATTTCAACAGTATTCGAGGCGAATTTACCGCCATGCTGGAAAACCAGATTGCCAAAAGCAACAACGGCATTGTCCGTTCCAAATACATTACGTTCGGTATCAATGCGAACGGGATCGCGGCGGCACGACCCCGCTTGGAGCGTATCGAAGCGGATATTGTGGGGAACTTCAAGAAACTTGGCGTACAGTCGGCAACCCTTTCCGGGCGGGAACGCTTGGAAGTGCTGCACAGCCAGCTTCACCCCGGAGGGCGGGAGCCGTTCCGCTTTTCATGGGATATGATACCCAAAACAGGCATGGGGACAAAGGACTTTATTGCTCCCACTTCCTTTGACTTTCGCCAAAGCCGCGCCTTTCGTGTGGGAACCACATGGGGCGCGGCTCTGTATATGCAGATTATGGCTTCTGAGCTTTCCGATAAGCTGTTAGCGGAGCTTTTGGAAGTGGACGCGGAAATGACCATCACCCTGCATATCCAGACAGTAGACCAGACCAAAGCGGTGAAAACGGTCAAGGCAAAGCTGACCGACATAGACCGTATGAAAATGGACGAGCAGAAAAAAGCCGCACGGGCCGGATATGATATTGACATACTTCCCCCGGATTTACTGACATACAGCAAGGACGCGGCGGCACTCTTGGCAGATTTACAGAGCCGGAACGAGCGAATGTTTCTGCTTACGTTCCTTGTGGTGAATACAGCCCCCACCCGCCAGCAGTTGGAAAATGACATTTTCACGGTATCGGGCATTACGCAGAAATATAACTGCTTTCTCAAACGGCTGGATTTTCAGCAGGAACAGGGCTTTATGTCCTCGCTCCCTCTTGGGTACAACGGAATCGAGATACAGCGGGGCATGACAACCTCAAGCACCGCTATTTTCGTTCCCTTTATGACGCAGGAGCTTCGCATGGACGGGCAGGCATTGTATTACGGCATGAACGCCCTTTCCCATAACGTCATTATGGCAGACCGCAAAAAGCTGAAATCTGCCAACGGCCTGTATCTTGGCAGTACAGGCTCCGGCAAGAGCTTTGCCGCAAAACGTGAGCTAATCAACGTGTTTCTTGCCACCAAAGACCGCATTATCGTGGTAGACCCAATGGGCGAATACGCCCCGCTGGTCAGGCGGCTTGGCGGGGAGGTCATAGAAATATCGCCGGACAGCCCCCATAACATCAACCCAATGGACTTAAAACTGAACTTAGCCGGAGAGGACAGCCCGCTTTCTATGAAAGCGGATTTTTTATTGTCCTTATGCGAACTGATTATCGGCGGCAAGGAGGGCTTACAGCCTATTGAAAAAACGGTGATTGACCGTTGTGTGCGGCTGGTGTACCGGGAGCTTGCCCTTGGAATCGGGGACGGGAAAATGCCGCTTCTGCAAGACCTGTATGAAAGCTTGTGCCAGCAACCTGAACCGGAAGCCAGACGGATTGCAACCGCATTGGAGCTTTACTGCACCGGCTCCCTCAATATGTTCAACCACCCTACCAATGTGCAGACCGACAACCGCATTACCTGTATCGTGCTGAAAAGCATGGGCGAAAACTTACGCAAAATCGCCATGCACATCACAAACGAGCTGGTGACACAGGCGGTAGACGAGAATTTTTCCAGAAGTCTTGCGACCTGGTGCTACTATGACGAATTTCATATTTTGTTGCAGGACGCATTGAGCGCCAGCTATTTTGTGCGTGAGTGGAAAATGCTTCGTAAAAAGGGCTGTGTGCCGAGCGCGCTTACACAGAATGTGAAAGACCTTTTAGCCAGCCGGGAAATCGAAAACATCTTGGAAAACAGCGACTTTATGATACTGCTGTCACAGGCGCAGGGCGACCGGGCAATCCTCGCCAAACAGCTTGGCATATCAGAACATCAGCTATCCTATATCGCCCACAGCAATTCCGGGGAGGGGCTTTTGTTCTTCGGCAATACCACCATTCCCTTTGTAGACCGTTTCCCCCGTGGTGAAATCTACAATCTGCTTACCACCCGCCCGGAGGACATCAGGGAGGCCCAAAATGCGTGATACGGGCAGGTCGGGCCGTTTGCGGTTTGAGCCTGAGGGACAGGCGGCAACTTCGGGCCAACTTGGCCCGAAGTCCAAAAAGCGGACTGCACCGAAAAAGGGCGGCTCCCACAATATGACACCGCCGGACGCACCTTCGACTGTTAAAAACAGCACTGGCCCGGTTCCGCCTGACACGGCAAATAAGAAGCTACGGTTTGAAGATGAAGCCTCCCCCGACACTTTTTCATCTGTGGAAAGCACTTCTGCCACTTCGGGCCAACTTGGCCCGAAGTCGGGAAAGCTCCGGCAGGACAGCAAGAAGCCCCGACCCTCTGAACGCCTGCGGTGTGACGGTGAGCCGCCGCCCGGCGACGAATCCGCTTCCCGTGATGGCTCTACCAACAAAAAGGCGGCGCAAGACGGTAAGCGTATGGAGAAATCAAAGCTCCGTATGGAAAAGAGCGGTGAAAAGCTGAATACCGCCCGTGAGAAATTGGCGGCACAGAAGCCCCCGAAAAAGCCCGGCCCGGTAAAAACCATTAGCCGCGCCGCCCGTTACCAATCGTGGTGGTATGTGCATGGGAAAATTCATCAGGTGGAGCATGAAAATGCGGGCACGGAAGCCGTCCACAAAACCGAGCTTGCCGGGGAACACCTTGTTCGGGGCGGTACACGCTTCATCAAGCACCGTATCCGCACCCGACCCGCCCGGCAGGTTCGCAAGTGGGAAAACAAACATATCAGTGCAAGGGCCGATTACACCTACCGCCAGCTTGTTAAAGAGAATCCGGGCCTGCAAAGCAATCCGGTTTCCCGGTTCTGGCAGAAGCAAAGGCTGAAAAAGCAGTATCGAAAGCAGGCAAAGGAAGCGGCAAAGCAGGGCAAAAAAGCGGTGAGATTCACGGAAAAAGTAGCCCGGACGGTTGCGGCCTTTGTAAAAAGCAATCCCAAAGTTATATTGCTTGGTCTGGTGCTGTTCCTGCTGATTGTGATTCTGCAATCCTGCATAGCGGGAATCACCACCATTGGAAACGGACTGATTAGCGTTGTGGGCGGCACTTCCTACGGTTCGTCGGACAACGATATTGAAGCCGTGGAAGAAAATTATACCGAGCTGGAAAAGGATTTGCGGGAACGGCTCTCCCGAATAGAACGGGATTATCCGAACTATGACGAGTACCGTTATTCCGTTGACGAAATCGGGCACGACCCCTTTGAACTGGCTTCCTATCTTACCGCCAAATACGGCGGCTACACCCCGGCACAGGTACAGGTAGAACTGAAAGCCCTGTTCGGGCAACAGTATATTCTGACCATCACGGAAACGGTGGAGGTACGCTACCGCACGGAAACCGACACATGGACGGACGAAAACGGCGAAACCCATACCGACACCTACGAGGTTCCCTACGATTACTATATCCTCAATGTGTCTTTGAAAAATAAGTCATTGGGAGCCGTGGCCCTTGCCAATCTCGACCCGGAGCAGACGGAACGCTACCTTATCTACCAAAAGACCAAAGGCAACCGCCCTTATCTCTTTGAGGGCAATATCTACGTTCACCCTGGCGAATACACCGATTACGACATACCGCCGGAAGCTCTGGCCGACCCGGAATTTGCCGCCCTGATTGCCGAAGCGGAAAAATATTTAGGCTATCCCTATGTTTGGGGCGGTGCTTCTCCCTCCACTTCCTTTGACTGTTCGGGCTTTGTGTGCTATGTGCTGGATCAGTCCGGCGTATATCCCATGAGCCGGACAACCGCGCAGGGCATTTTTAACCAGTGTGCGAAGATCCCGCGCTCCGAAGCAAAACCCGGCGACATTATCTTTTTTACGGGAACCTACGACAGTTCCGGGCCTGTGTCGCACGTTGGAATCTATGTAGGCGGGAATATGATGCTACATTGTGCCAGCGGCGGCGTTCAGTACGCCCGTATGGACACCAATTACTGGACGGAACATTTTTATGCAATGGGCCGGTTATAGGCCCGTTTTGAAAGGAGTGGTTTTTTGAACGCGAAAATTGAGCGTGTAAGCAAGGACATACAGAAAACAAAGGAAAAAATCAATGAGTTTCAAACGAAGCTGCGGGAGCTGGAAAAGCAGAAAACCGAGCTTGAAAATCTGGAAATCGTGGACGCGGTGCGTGGTATGGATATTTCCCTGACCGACCTTGCCGACCTGCTGAAAGCGGCAAAGGCAGGCGGCGCCACTTCGGGCCAACTTGGCCCGAAGTCCACAGTACATGACGAATCGAAAAAGGAGGAAATCGAAGAATGAGAAAATTTCGCATGATGGCGGCGCTGTGCGCCGTTTTTTTAATGACCTTTTCCTTTAGCACCATGGCCTACGCCAGCGGCGGTGAGGAAACCCCGGAAGTAACGGAAGCCCCTGCTACTTCTGAAACAACCAGTGCCCCCAATCCCTTTACCCCTGCCGGAACGGGAACGGTAGTCAATACCGCCACGGACGAGGACGGCAAGCAATTTTATACCATTACCACCCCGGACGAAAATGTATTTTATCTTGTGATTGACCTTCAGCGCGAACAGGATAACGTATATTTCCTGAACGCCGTGACGGAAAAAGACCTGCTGGCTCTTGCGGAGAAGTCCGAGGATACAGAGGAAAATGAAACCGCCGTTGTGTCCACTCCCGAACCGGAAAGCAATTCTGAAACGGATATAAGCTCTGAAACTTCTTCCGAAACCTCTACGGAGCCGGAGCAAAAAAGCGATACCCAAATGCTCTTACTGGTGCTGGCGGTTGTAGTTATTGGCGGCGGGGCCGGATATTACTTCAAGATTTATCGCCCGAAGCAGGAACAGGCCGCTTTGGCAGAGGACGAATTTGACGAATACGAAGCCGACCCCTATGACGAACAGGAGGACGATACCCCGCCGTGGGAAGTAGACGGGGAGGAGTCTGATACCGGGGAGGACGAGGACGCATGAATTTCACAAACAGCCCCTATGAAAAAATGATGAAAGAAAGGCCCCGCCCCTGCCGCCCGGCTCCGGCGCGCAAGCCGCCGAAAGGCTCCCCCTGCCGGGATTGCAGTTATTGGAACGGCTCTGTTTGTGTGGGCGTTTGCTACCGGAATTTGATTTTGCCGCAAAGGGAGGGAACTTCGGGCCAACTTGGCCCGAAGTCAGACCTATGAGTGCCGATTCCCGCGAACTGACCCGCCGGGAACGTGCCGCAATCCGCAAGCTGGTAACAGGTATGTGCGCCAACTATGACCCGGAATACGGCTGTCTGCCCCTTGATTACGGCGGCTGTTACATGCTGGATAAATGCTGGACGGGCGCATACTGCAAGTATTTTCAAAAGGCCGTGCTTCCGCTTGATCCGGTACTGGAAGCCAATTTAGCAGGAACCCCCGCCGTGCTTTCCCGTAAGACCTGCCCGGTCTGCGGTGCGGCCTATCTTCCTGTCACCAGTCAGACCTATTGTTCCGAAGCCTGCCGCCGGAAAGGAAAACGCGAAGCAGACCGCCGCCGCCAACAGCGGCACAGGCGCAAAAACAAGGGGTAAGGTGTCACGAAGTTTGCTTGAAAAAAACTTGATTTCCGGGGCTTTCCGGCCCCGGTTTCAAGGAAAAGGTATCTATGCTTCATACCCCCGCTTTTTGAGGGTAACAGCGTGACATTTCTATGTATGAGAACGGAGGGAAAAATGAGCGATAACGTAAAAGGATATGAAATCAAACGGGCCATTGCCTTTGAGAATGAAAGAGGTTTTGCTCTTGGGGAAAATCCGCAGGCGGTACAGCCCTTTGCCACATGGCAGTTTACCGAGGACGCAAGCGGCAGGCGCGACTATTATTGGGGACACTATACCACCAGTAAAGCCGCCGCTACAAGGGACTATGAGAACCGTGTTTCGGAATATCGGCATGATTACGGCGTATCCGAAAAATCGGCTTACCGATATTATTCTACTCAACGGCCCGTGGATATTGGCACGTTCCCTAAAACGGAGAACGGCCCATTATATCTTGTGAATTTTGATAAGCGGGAAAGTGTGGAACAAGGCCGCTTTCTGGCATGGGGCTATCTTGTATATGACGCGCCCCTGACGGAAAAGCAGATGGCGGACTATGAGCTTCGGGCGGCTCCCGGCAATCCCGACAGAAAAGCCCCCATGCGGGAACCGGGAGAAAGTAAATCCATTGCCGCCCGGCTAGCAGAGGGGGCAAAACAAGCGGCACGGGACAACGCCGCCCGTCCTGCTCCCGAAAAAGGCACAGAGAAAGACAGGTAATCACTTCGGGCCAACTTGGCCCGAAGTTACAAAAAAGGAGGTTTTTTGAGAATGGAAAAGGATAACTACTTGAAAAATGCAGAGCTTTCGACCGAGCAGAATTACAACATGATTGATGGGATTCCGAATAATGCCCCTCTGCCTGTTCCGCAGGCCATGCTGGAGGAAAGGCCGAAAGACAGGGTAAAGGAGCCGCCGGCAAAGCGCAGGAGCCGGGAACGGGAGGAACGGTGAGCCGCCCCAAACGCAGGCGGGGCGTTCCCCTTTATGTTTGGGTGAGTAATGATGAATACGCCGCCATTCAGGAACGTATGGCACAAGCCGGAACACAGAATTTAAGCGCCTATATCCGCAAAATGGCGCTCAATGGCTATGTGCTGAATGTTGACCTTGCCCCCGTCCGGGAGCTGGTTTCCCTGCAACGCAGATGTGCCAACAATCTGAATCAGGTTGCCATTCATGCCAATACCTACGGCGTTTATCCGTCCGAAATTGCCGCCCTGCAAAAAGATTATACCGAGTTATGGGGCCGGGTTTCAGAGGTACTCAAACAGCTTACGGCGGTAGTGGAGCTATAAGGAAAGCGGGGAGCGTTGGCACAATGCCGCCGCTCCCCGCTTTTGCTACACAAAACACATTCATGAGAGTGAATCATTCTGATATAGAATCAACTATATCAGATGCCATTTTTATATTAACAATGATAGAACAAAAATCAGCTTCCTCATACTGCTTGAAATCAAATAAGTGTTTATCTTGACTTTTAATGCGAGTATATAGTGTATTAATTGACTGAAAAAGTATGGTAAGTGTATGCTTAAAGACCGACTTCCATAAAGCTATGTTTGATTGATTTAATTCAAATGTGAAAGCAATACTATCAGAAATGTCATCTACAACAGCATTTCTATAATTTTTCACAGTTGATATATCTGCATGTTCAAATTTACTTGCATCATTGTAGAATGACAGATACATTCCAAGTAACAATGGATCTTTTTCGGTTAATTCAAAAATGCTCTTATTCTTTAAAGGTTTTTGAGCGTTGTCTACAGTGTAACCCTCGGTTCTAAGAATACCCTTGATTTTATTAATTGTTGAGTTAATGACCTTGAAATCCAGTGTGGAAAATTCTTCAAATTGTGGAGTGTCCTCTGGCAAACTTCGTAAATATTTTTTTATGTTGTAAAGTTGTTGTAACTGAGTTATATGAGGCTCATAAAAATATTCTTTTACTCTGGAATTATCATTATCGTTGCATATATAAGAAATCCAAAGCATGTTGTTAAACTGACTTCGAGCAAGAATATATGCTTCTTGTTCCATATTATTTTCCAGTAATACAATGCAACTTTCAAATAGATTTGATTGTTTTGCAAGCAATGATAATACTTCGCGAAGCCATTCATATTTTTCTAAAATTATAAATGGCTGTCCTTCTTTAAGAATATCTTTATTAAGATGGTCTTGAATTTGACGTGAAAGCGAAATTGCTTTCTGTATAGAAATTGTATTATCCATATTAGTAAAACTCCTGTGTGCTAAGTTTGATTTACATATAGGTATGTATTGTCTTGTAGACGTGTTTTTTATAATTATTATACATAATTCCCGTGGCATCACAAGCGGTATATGTCTACTTCGGGCCAACTTGTCCCGAAGTTCCGGGACAAGATCGGTGTGGCCTCGACAACATTGTTACTCTCTGCACGAAATGGTAAAATATAGGTAGGATACAACAATAAGGTTGCTTAATGAAAGGAGAATTTTTATGAAGTTTATCAAACTGATATTTAAGATTATCGCCGCGCCGTTTGTGGTTCTGCTGACGATAGTAACACCCATGATTGAATTTGTGTTCTGCTATGCAGCCGCTCTCTTGCAAGTGGTTTCCGGGATAGGTGTTCTTATCAGTATTGCCCTGCTGATAAGCGGCGAAAAGCTGGGCTTCGGCGTGTTCCTGTTCCTGTCGTTTTTGATTTCTCCTCTTGGGATTCCCGCCATTGCGGAACACCTGATTGACGGACTGCACAGCCTGAACAACTCGCTTCGCTTTTTCATTGTAAACTAACATCAGAATAACAGAGCTGCCGGGCTACTTCGGGCCAACTTGGCCCGAAGTTGTTTTTTCGAGGAAAGGAGGAAATGCACATAGCAACCACCCGCCTTATGACCCGTCATGCAGGAAGCGGCATGACCATTATGGAAACCTTAAAGGACGGTTTTGATTACGGGAAAAATCCAGACAAGACCCGCAACGGCGATTTAATTCTTGCCTATGAATGTGACCCCGACACGGCTGACGCAGAATTTTTACTCTCAAAAGCAAAGTACAAAGCTATCACAGGGCGGGAACAAAAACGGGATAATGATGTGCTGTATTATCAAATCCGGCAGGCATTCCCGCCCGGCGAAACAGATCCGGAAACCGCCCTCAAAATCAGTTATGACCTTGCCATGCGCTGGACGAAAGGCCGACACGCCTTTTTCGTGGTTTCCCATGCTGACCGCCCCCACCCTCATTGCCATATCTACTACAATTCAACCTCGCTGGACTGCACCCGGAAATTCCGGGATTTTATCGGTTCGGCCCGTGCGGTGCGGCGGCTCTCCGACCGTATATGTTTTGAAAATAGGCTATCTGTTATTACCAATCCGAAACGCCACAGCAAGGGAAAATTCAAGCATTACGGGGAATGGCTCGGCGGTCATAAGCCGCCCACCTTTCAAGAGAAATTAAAGGCGCAGATTGATATTTGCCTTGCAACGAAGCCGCCGGATATGGATACCTTTTTACAAGCAATGGTGGCGGCTGGCTATGAAATCAAGCAGGGGCGCGGCGGCGCAATTAGCTTTCGGGCAGAGGGGCAGGAACGCTTTACCCGGCTCCGTGCTTCTACTCTTGGCAAGGGCTACGGGCAGGAGGATATACAAGCGGCGATTGAGGGCAGAACCGCCCCGCAGCAACGGCGCAAGGTCAATCTGATTGTGGATATTCAATCCCGTATGAAAGCTGGAAAAGGCCCTGCCTATGAACGGTGGGCAATGGTATTCAACCTAAAGCAAATGGCGGCAGCCTTACAGTATTTACAGGAAAACGGCTTGATAGAATATGCGGATTTAGAGCAAAAGGCCGCAGAGCTTACCGACCACTTTCATGTGCTTTCGGATAGCATAAAATCCACCGAAGCCGCTATGCGTGTCAATGCGGAGCTAAAGGCGGCAGTGGTGGATTACGCTAAAACCCGGTCTGTGTTTGAGGGGTATAAGGCGGCGAAGTACAACAAGAAATATCTTGTGGAGCATGAAGCGGATATTGCCACCTACCGGGCGGCGCAGGACACCTTCCGGCGTTTGCTGTCCGGGGCAAAGTTACCTAAAATGGATACGCTGAAAGCAGAGTTTCAGCGGTTGTCGGCAGACAAGAAAAAGGCTTACCGGGAGTATCGGGAAACCAAAAAAGATATGCAGGAAATTGTAACGGTGAAAAGCAATATTGACCATCTGCTTGGCCTGATGGACGCGCAGAAAAATAAGGAAAGGGAGCGATAGCGACATGACGCAACATAAGGTGCGAAGCGCCGACTTCGGGCCAACTTGGCCCGAAGTGGCAGGGTTTGGGGCGGCTTGCCCCAACAAGCAATTTTTAAGATTTGACCGCAGGGAAAAATCTTAAAAATGTGCAAGTGTCAATACACTTGCCCTGCTTGCGGGTTAGCGTAAGCCCCAAAAATGGCACAAAAATTGTGGTTTGCTTTTAATATCCTTCCGCCCCAAAATTCCGATTACCAAATTTGTATTTTAAATTTGCATAATAATGACGCTTTCCAAAGGAAAATGTCCTTATCTAATACAATGGAATATTGATATGTGTTTGCGAGGGAACTGAACAAGTTGAAAAAGGTAAGACCTGACCTCTAGACCTGTGGCTAATACCGGCGTAAGAAAGCAATTTCTTACGCCATCTTTACGTCTGAAAGAGCTTCCGAATTAATTGAAGTCTCTCATTTACACCCCTTGATAGATTACATAGATAGAGTTATCAAATGACAAATTGAATTGCCATACAGAAAAATAGACTTGCTCTGCGATTTTATTAGCCCTTAATAAAAAATCAACTTGACAATAATACAATGACAGTTTTGGTTACTTGGTCTTTAAAAATATTGAAGTCTAAGCCGTTGTGTGAAAATGCAGATTTTTCCTGTCTAAGAGCATCAATTAAAATGCAGCAAGTGTAAACTTTTTCAAATAAGTCATCTTGCGTTATGCCATTTTTATTTAATAGCTCTTTAATTTTTAAAAAATATTCATTTTCAAAATTGGAAAAATGACGATTGATATCAGTATCTTCTGATATCATCATTCTTAACTGAGCCAGAGCGTGACTGGTATCGGCATATAAGTCAATATAATAACAGATCCAATTTTCGACAAAACTAGCTAGTGAAAAAGGTTGTTGCAAACTTAATTTTTCAAGTAAATGGCCTGAAATATTTTC
Source organism: Clostridium kluyveri DSM 555 (assembly GCF_000016505.1). Classification (NCBI taxonomy): domain Bacteria; kingdom Bacillati; phylum Bacillota; class Clostridia; order Eubacteriales; family Clostridiaceae; genus Clostridium; species Clostridium kluyveri. Next base: position 243,504 of record NC_009706.1, on the reverse strand, counting down.
AAGATAATCGTGAAAAGCAGCAATGTATATTTGTTTCTTATCTTTAAAGTAACTATATAGCGCTCCTGTTGAGATACCAGCACGTTTGGCAATCTCAATTGTATTGGTTTTATAATATCCTTTTTCGCAAAAAAGGGCAAACCCGGCATCTAGTATTTTTTTCTTTGTTTCAATAGAACGTTTTTGAATGGGTTCTCTTACATCATTCATAATATCACCTCTTTTTTATTATACTTGGAACTTTAAATCAGGTCAATGAAATGTGAATCATTATTCGCATTTTGTTGACATCTATCAATGCGGGTACTATAATAATAATGTGAATAATCATTCGTATATAGGAGGAAGAATAATGGATTTTTTAACACTGGCAAAACAACGCTGCACAACACGCGGCTTTACGGGAGCACAGATTCCAAAAGATGACTTAAATCAGATTTTATCGGCTGGACGTGTCGCCCCTACAGCCTGTAATAAACAACCACAAAGGATTATTGTTGTTCAAAGTGAAGAAAACATTTTAAAAATTAAAAAGGCTTATCAAACGTTTGGTTCTAAGTGTGTTTTTATCGTGTGTCGGGATCGACGGGATGAATTAATACGGCCATTTGATCAAAAATGTTCTGGCGATTTGGATATAGGTATTGTCTGTGACCACCTGATGTTGGCAGCAAGAGAATTAAATATTGGAAGCGTAATGGTTGGTTTGTTTGATCCCGCAATTATAAGCAATGAATTTCATTTACCAGAGTACATAGAACCGACAGCTTTACTCTTAATGGGGTATCCAGAAAAAGGCTTTTTAAGTCCAGAGCGTCATATTGCCCAACGCAAAGAAATAAGCGAAACGGTGATGTATGAGAAATATATAGATTAAGGTAAAAGTCTTCCATAGGAGTTGTTGAGTATGAAAGTATTAGTAAGTGCATGTGTACTAGGATGTAATTGTAAATATAATGGAAGAAACAATCGCAATGAAGCTGTGATTGAATATCTAAAAGGAAAAGAGGTTCTCAGTATTTGTCCTGAAATGTTAGCCAATATGCCTATTCCCCGACCATGTGCTGAGATTGTTGATGAAGTAGTGATGGATGATAAGGGAAATAATGTTGATTCTGATTATAGGAAAGCAGTTGCGCTTGCATTAGAAAAAATAGAAGGAGAAAAAATTGATTTGGCTATTTTGCAGTCAAGAAGTCCAACTTGCGGAGTTAACAATATATATGATGGAACATTTACCGGGAAGCTAATATCTGGTCAGGGACTTTTTGCTAAAGCCCTGATTACTAAAGGGTACCCCGTAAAAGATGCAGAAGATTTTAATATGTAGATTCGAAATAGAAAAATTCAATGTTTTTGCCGAATATCAGTTGGTCGTCGTGTCTAACTTTTCATTACATTAGAAAGAGGGATTAGCATTGCTGATCCCTTTTTCTGTACTCCAAAGGGGTACAGCCAATCTGTTCTCGGAAAGTTTTCGTAAAGTAGCTGCTGCTTTGAAATCCGCATTGAAAGGCAATATCGATAGAAGTCATATCTGTATCGATTAACATTTGACATGCTTTTTGGATTCGATATTGTTTCAGGTACTGATTCGGTGTGGAATGGATTGTACGGTGAAAACAGCGCAGAACTTCGCTTTCACTGATCAGCGCTACCCTTGCTAAAGTAGAGATGGTTATGGTTTCTGAAAAATGCATCTGAATGTATTGAAGCATGGTTTTTATTCGATCGGCATTTCGAAGATTTCGAATGCTGGGTTTTGCTTCACATATGGAATGATTTGTTAGCACAATTAGAATCAATTGCGATAATTCGTTCCTGACATATATTTCAAAACCATTTTCAGTGTTATAAAGTCTGTTCCATACAGAAATCGAGTAAGCGAGTATTTTGTCCTGCCAGTTAATGAATGGGTCTAATAAAATGTATGGCAGATTTTTATTCTGGATAATCGGCTCAATATAATTTTGCCAGTATATACTATCTATGCTTCCGATTAGCCTTGGATGAAAAACAATGGATCTTAAAACGTATTCGCCATCGTTTGTTGCATGAATGGAATGAAGAAAGCCTGCATTGATAAATATCCCTTGATTTTTGTTTAGGATATGTTCTGTGCTATTAACAGATACTTTTATCGATCCTGAGATTACCCATATAATCTCAAAATCTTCGTGCCAGTGCCAGGGAATAGAATAGCTTGATAAGTTTTCCTCATAAAAAGCAATCGGGAATTCTGACGTTCCATGCTTTTGAACTTCTTCACCGGAAGAATTCACTGTTACATTACATTTTGCTATGCTCATACAAGATACCTTCTCTTTAACGATTTTATTATATAATTTCGAGTGAAATATTATATAAAAGTTCGTTGAATGATGATATTATTATATCACAAAAAAGAGAAGGAGATCAATATGTTTCAATTACTGTTAGTAATTATCTATATTGCATTTATTAGTCTTGGATTGCCCGATTCCTTATTGGGTTCGGCATGGCCATCCATGTATATGGAATTTGGGGTGCCGATTTCATACATAGGCGTCATTTCTATGATTATTGCAATCGGAACCGTTGTTTCAAGTTTACAGAGTGATAAACTTACCCGTAAATTTGGAACCGGAAAGATAACGACCATCAGCATTACTATGACGGCAGTTGCTTTATTTGGCTTTTCCAGTTCACACTCATTTGGTTTGCTTTGTTTCTGGGCAGTTCCTTACGGACTTGGAGCAGGTAGTGTTGATGCATCCTTGAATAATTATGTAGCACTTCACTATGCAAGCAGACATATGAGTTGGCTTCATTGTATGTGGGGAATCGGCGCAACTATTGGGCCTTATATGATGGGATATGCCTTGAAGCATGGTCAGAATTGGAATGCAGGTTATCAGTATATTTCCTTTTTACAGATTGCTTTTGCAGTAGTTTTGTTTTTTAGCCTGCCGTTATGGAAGAACCAAAAAGGGACGGCAGAAGAGAATGATATTTTAGCGGGAAAAGCATTGCCTTTGAAAGAGGTAATTCAGATTTCTGGAGCAAAAGAAGTAATGCTTTGTTTCTTTTGCTACTGTGCTTTGGAACAGACGACCGGCTTATGGGCAAGCAGTTATCTTACCCTGATCAAAGGATTTTCAATTGAGACAGCGGCTGGTTTTGCAAGTATGTTTTTTATTGGTATTACCATTGGGAGGGTATTAAGTGGATTTATAAGTATGAAATTAAGCGATTTACAAATGATTCGTCTGGGGCAGGGAATCATTGCGGCTGGTATTATTATGATGTTACTGCCGTTAAATGAAGTAATATCTTTGGTCGGCTTGTTTTTCTTTGGTTTTGGATGTGCGCCAATCTACCCATGTATTATTCACTCCACTCCGTCCCGTTTTGGTGCGGATAAGTCACAGGCAATCATCGGGGTTCAGATGGCAAGTGCATATGTGGGAACCTGTGTGATGCCGCCGCTATTCGGCTTAATTGCAAAGCATATAAATATTGTTTTGCTGCCGGTATATTTGCTAATCATTCTTTTATTAATGGTGATGATGCATGAATTGCTGGTAAAAAAAACTGCTTGAAGGGATGAAGAAAATGTTTGCTGATTATCATGTTCACACAGAATTTAGCGATGATTCTGTTTATGAAATGGAAGAGGTTGTAAAAGATGCAATACAAATAAAAATGGAAGAAATATGTTTTACGGATCATGTAGATTATGGAGTTAAGCTGGACTGGAATGATAAGAAAGAAATTCAATATCGCGATGGTATGCCTATGGCAAATGTGTATTATCCAGAATATTTTGAGACGATTAAGGAATTACAATATTTATATGGTGACTTGATTGCTATAAAAAAGGGAATGGAGTTTGGAGTACAGGTGCATACAATTTCTCAATATGAAAAGCTCTTTGTGAAATATCCATTTGATTTTATTATTCTATCTGTGCATCAAATAGATAACTTGGAATTATGGACACAGGATTTTCAGAAAGGAAAGAGCCAGAAAGAATATAACGAAAAATATTATCAAGAGCTGCTGGAAATTGTAAAACAATATAAAAATTATAGTGTTTTGGGACATTTAGATATTATTATAAGATATGATAAAAATGGCACATATCCGTTTGAAAAGATTTCAGACATAGTTAATGAAATTTTAAAAATTGTCATTCGTGATGGAAAAGGAATAGAAGTAAATACGTCATCCTACAGATATGGACTTACGGATATGACACCATCCAAAGATATACTTACTTTATATAAAAAATTAGGCGGTGAGATTATCACGATTGGAAGCGACAGTCATAAAAAAGGACAGCTAGGTGCACATATTGAAAATACCAAGAAAGTATTATTCGATATGGGATTTCGATATCATTGTACATACGAGAATATGAGGCCGCATTTTCATAAGTTGATATAATAGAAAATTGTCCGGATAACTTAGTTTATCTTCACTATAAAAGGAGACACAGTATGCGATCAGAAAAAGAAATGATGGATTTAATCATAGCAGTTGCCAACAATGATGTCCGCATTCGTGCGGCCTACTTAGAAGGTTCACGTGCAAATCCAAATGTACCAAAAGATATCTTTCAAGATTATGATATTGTATATGTTGTTACAGAAACAAGGTCATTCAGAGAGGACAAAGCCTGGATTGATCGATTTGGTGAGCGCTTGTATATGCAATATCCAGAGGAAAATATCTACTACACTTCTGATGTTGAAAATTGCTATGGTTGGCTAATTCAATTCACTGATGGAAATAGATTGGATTTACATGTAAAGACATTAGAAAATGTACTTAATAGTCTAGAATTGTATAAAACACTAGTTGACAAGGACAATATCATGCCTCAAAAACAAGTATTGTCCGATGAAGAATATTGGGTGAAAAAGCCGGTGCCAAATCAATTCTATTGTACATGTAATGAATTTTGGTGGTGTTTAAATAATGTGGCGAAGGGATTATGGAGGAATGAGATTCCATATGCAATGGATATGATAAATTTTCAAATAAGGCCAATGCTTAGGCGGCTGCTGGAATGGAAAATTGGGATTGATAATGATTTTTCAGTCAGCGCAGGGAAATCCGCAAAATACATGGACAAGTATTTGCCGAAAGGGATTTATGAACAATACTTAGAATCTTATTCGAAAGCACAAATAAACGCTATATGGGATGCTGTTTTTCTCATGTGCGATTTGTTTCAGAAAATTTCTTTGGAGGTAAGTGAGAAATTAAATTTCCCCTACGATTTGACAGAAGCAAGAAATAGCAAGAGCTACCTTGAGCGCGTTAAAAGCTTACCGTCCAACGCAACAGAAATATACTAGATTTGCCTATTGCGATGAAGAGGAAGCGCTTTGCCTTAAGGAATACGAATATAAGCGCAAGCAAAATAATACACCCGAAGATATGTTTATACAAATTGATATTCCACTGACATTGGTACATCAATTTGAACTTATGAAAAACGCCGGTTTTAAAACGGTTGAAGTTTTGTATCAAAATTGTGGAACAGTAATTATTAGAGCAGAAAAATAGCAACTAATGAAATGATGTAGGGGGTGATAATGATTGAAGTTCAATGGTTACTATGTCCTATATGTGGCAATAAAACAAGACTGAAAATTAGGAAAGATACAATCCTCGAAAACTTCCCCCTATACTGTCCCAAATGTAAACAAGAATCTCTAATCAATGTGCTACAACTCAATATGTCAGTTATCAAAGAGCCAGACGCAAAGACGCAGAGCCGATAATCAATGAGTACATATCTCTTGATTATCGGCTCTTTTCATATAACAATTTTCTGTTATACGATTGCTGACAAATTTAACAGACATACAAAGCCGTCATTTTCCGTTAAAAATCGGAAAGAGTATACCTGTAATTCTTCTTATTCTGGCGGCTTTGGGATAAGGAGGTTTTTATGTACCCCAAAGCATTTTTTTCTCTGAGAGAAACGCCGCCATATTGTGACGGTTTAATATAGCAGAAAAATTTCATTTACATAGTTTAAAAGTATTATATCAACTTGTGGGCGGCTATTGCGCCCATTTTTTATTCGACACCTTTCGCGCTAATTTGCGTAAAGGTGTTTTTTTGTATCCTTTTTTCACTGACAACGTATGGAACAAGCCTTGTCACTTCGGGCCAACTTGGCCCGAAGTCCGACCTCGCTGTCGTTCCCCTCCCGCTCCATTTCGATTCACTATTCCCTAAAAAATCGAAATGGAGGAACGCCTTATGGCAAAAATCAATCTGCGGGATTATTACCCGTTTTATAATTCAGACTTTTTTGTTGAGATATCAGATGAAATCAAGGACGCTTTGCTGGAAGCAGAACGTTTGGAGAAAAACTACATTCGCCGCCGCTTCTATAACAAAGCCCACTATTCGCTGGACGCTGACGACGGGATCGAAAAGGATATTCTTTTTGAATCCCTTTCCCCTTGCGAGATTTACGAGCGTAAAATTACTTCCGAACAACTGCACTCCGCAATCGCTTACTTGCCGGACAAGCAAGGAAAACGAATTTATGCCCATTACATACTCGGTATGAGTAAATCCGATATTGCACGGGCAGAGGGTATAAATGAAAAAGCCGTCAGAGTTGCTATTGAGAAAGGGTTGAAAAGCATGGAGAAATTTTTGAAAAAGTCTTAATTTCCAGTTCCGAATTTGCCTTTCAAATCACACGGCTATTAGAAGGAGTTTTTTCTCCATCTGCCGTTCTTTGACAACTGAATACAGATAACCCGGATACGTTCAATCAAAAGGGAGCCAAGCCACAGGGTACGCCAAAACCGCCCGTTGAAAGGGGGAAAAACCAAACGGAGCGTGAGCGATTCCTACCAACTGTGACAGAGCAGATATGGCAATCTACCCGGCGATAATCTTTTGATTGGTACAATGATACTTACGGTTTGAACGCGTCACAGTATTGACCGTCGCGCCATCAGCATGGGGCGGGGTGAAATTCCCATGAGGGCGGTTGCCGCCGCCTGTCCGGGTTATCCTCTTATTTACCATATAGGAGGCCGCGCCGGGCATTTCTGTCTAATGACAGCCCATTCTTTCCCGGCGCGGCACTCCCCCTATTCTGGCATAGGAGAATCGAAATGGAAAAAGATATGAATTTATCGGAAATACTGCCTGAACCGTGGAGCAACAATGCTTGTCGCGGCTATGTCATTTGGGCAATGGAAAGCTGTGGTTTTAGCTCTGATGATATTCGGCGCGTGGTTATGGAACTGAACGAAAGATTTGACTTCAAATCCATTCACGAAGCAGACGGGCATTACCGGAACAGTCCCTATTGACTTCGGGCCAACTCGGCCCGAAGTATGAGGAAAGATTAACAGCCATCACTTTTGCTTATAAAGTGGTGACTGTTTATGTTTCCTCATAGGACAGCAGGAAACATAAAGTACATTTTTCATTTGAGAAGGAGGCACAAAGCGATGGTAAATCTGGAACAGATCATCACAATGCAAGATGTGGATATTGCCACAGTGGATAAATCACAGTTGACAGATGTTAGCGGAATCGACTTTGATAACAGCCTGCCTCAAAGGGAACGTGCGGCACATATTTTGAAGCAGGTAAAAAACCCTTACTGCTTCCGTCATGGAGATACTGCGGTAAAGGTAGAGTTCCCGGAGGACGGCCCCCCCTTGCAGGATGTAATTACAAACTTTCTTATACGGCAGAAAAGCGGCCTGTAATCGGTCATGCCACTTCGGGCCAACTTGGCCCGAAGTCGGTAATATCAGCTATCTAACGGTATTTTTAAGCCCTCGACAACATTGTTCGCATTATGCTGAAATGGTATAATGTAAGTGTAATGTGATAGGAAGGAGGAAGCATGGCACGAACCAAAAACAGGGAAACAAATACTGCTGTTTCTCAATTTTCGTATAATCCTACACGGTGGAATCTTGCAAAATATATCCGGTTATCCAAAGAGGACTTGAATCGTGGCAAGGACGACAGCAACAGTGTCACCAATCAAAAAAAGTTGCTTGATGATTATTACAGACAGCACCTTGATGAATTTGAAAGCGCCGAAACCTATGTTGATGACGGTTGCACAGGTACAGACACGAACCGGGCAGATTTTCAAAGACTGCTGGCCGACATTTACGCGAAAAAGGTAAACTGCGTGATTGTCAAAGACCTTTCCCGTCTTTCCCGTAACTATACGGACGCCGGGAGCCTGATTGAAAATTTGTTTGTTCAGATGAATGTACGCTTTATCAGCTTGGCAGAGGGCGTAGACAGTTATTTGAACCCTGACAGCGTATCAAGTATTCTTGTTCCTATAACGAACGTAATGAACGACCAGTATTGTTACCAAACTTCAAAGAAAATCCGTCAGGTGTTTGACTACAAGAAACGTAATGGCGAATTTATTGGCTCCTATGCCCCCTATGGCTACATCAAAGACCCCAATGATAAACACGCTTTGTTGGTAGACCATGAAGCCGCCGAAGTGGTAAAGCAGATTTTTTCCATGTGTCTAAGCGGTATGACCGTCAGGGCTATTGTGAATCATCTGAACGACCACGGTGTTATGTGTCCTTCCGTTTACAAGCAAAGTCAGGGATTAAAGTACAAATGCCCCAACGGACAGACACAGCCCATGTGGAGTACCATTACTATCAGCAATATGCTGAAAAATCCCGTCTATGTTGGAGATATGGCACAGGGGCGAAACCGTGTGAAAAGCTACAAGATACACAAAATCGAAGCTGTACCTGAAAAAGACTGGATTGTTGTCCCGAATACCCATGAACCGATTATTGACCGCGAAGCCTTTGAAAAGGTTAAGCAACTGCTAAAGCGTGACACCCGCACTTCTCCAAAACAGAAACAGCTTTATCTGTTTAGCGGCTTTCTCCGCTGTGCGGATTGTGGCCGGGCAATGTCGCGGATAGCAAGCAAGGAATTGTACGTTTACTACCAATGCGGAACATATAAGAGCCTTTCTAAAAAAGCCTGCACTATGCACTCTATTAAAAGCACAAGGCTTGAAGCGGCTGTACTCTATGCAATCCGGCAACAGGTACATCTTGCAGTCAGCTATTCCGCTATTGTATCAAAAATTAACTTGGCTCCGCTCAAAAAAAGCCAGTCGATACGGCTGAATGAACTGATTACCGCAAAAGAAAAAGAGCTTACCAAAATCATGCGGTACAAGCAAGCACTTTATCAGGACTGGAAAGACGGTCATATCACACATAATGATTACCGCCACATGAGTGAAGATTATGAACAGCAAAATGAAGCCATTGGCACAGTGATTGCCAATCTGAAAAAAGAGCGGGACGAACTGGAAAATGGCATTGACACCGAAAATCCTTTTTTAGCAACTTTCCGAAAATACGAGAACATCGACAAGCTGACAAGAGAAATCTTAATCGAACTGGTTGACCATATCAAAGTATACGAGGGCGGCGACATAAGCATACGGTTTAAGTTTGCCGACGAGCTGCGCCGCATTATCCAGTATATCGAAGTCAACTCGCATTTACAGGTAGGATAAGACACCTACACACGAACAGAGCTTGTTGGTTTTCCTAATATATAACACTCATAATATCCCCGGCACCAGAAACTCCTATTTCTATATTTAAATCTTGCATTTCCCCATTTTTCATATATCATCTGACTGCTCTTTCCCTTCAGAAACCCCATAAATCCTAATACTAACATTTTGGGTGGTATTTCTAACAACATATGAATGTGATCAATACAAACTTCTGCTTCAAGTATATTTACACCTTTCCACTGACACAAATTTCTTAAGATTACTCCTACTTCAAGTCTTTTCTCATCATAAAATGCCTTTCTCCTATATTTCGTTGCAAATACTACATGATATTTGCAACACCATTTACTGTGTGATAAACTATGTATATTATTCATCGCAAATTTCCTCCATTGTATTTTTATTTGCAGTTGGCAGACCGCATTTTAATTATACAATAGAGGTTTTTTTTCATTATCTCTCCGCTAAAGCTTTTTGGGACCCCCGGACAATCCGAAGGTTTTATTGTACAACAATAAAAGAGTCACACTTCTGTAACTCTTTTACTTGAAAATTTATACCAACTATCTCTTTGAGAACTGCGGTGCTCTTCTTGCTTTTTTCAGTCCATACTTCTTTCTTTCCTTCATTCTCGGATCTCTTGTTAAAAATCCAGCCTTTTTAAGTTCTAATCTCAAATTTTCATCTGCTTTTAAAAGAGCTCTTGATATTCCATGTCTTATAGCTCCAGCCTGACCAGTAAATCCTCCTCCATGAACATTTACTAATACATCAAATTTTCCATTTGTTGAAGTTAAAACTAAGGGTTGATTAACTATAACCCTTAAAGTCTCCAATCCAAAATATTCTTCTATACTTCTCTTATTTATAGTTATCTTGCCTTCACCTGGAACAAGTCTAACTCTTGCTATTGATTTTTTTCTTCTTCCCGTACCAAAATATTGAACTTTAGCCATTTTTCATCCTCCTTCCAGCTTTACCCTAATATTTTAATTCTAATACTTCTGGTTTTTGAGCTTCGTTATTGTGCTCAGTACCTCTATATACTTTTAATTTCTTCAACATCTTTCTTCCCAATACTCCTTTTGGAAGCATTCTTCTTACAGCTTCTTGAAATACAAATTCTGGTTTCTTATTTAAAGCTTCTCTATATGGAGTTTCTTTTAATCCGCCAGGATATAATGAATGATGCCTCAGCATTTTTTGATCCAACTTTTTACCAGTCAAAAGTACTTTTTCAGAATTTATTACTATTACAAAATCACCTGTATCCACATGTGGTGTAAATATAGGTTTGTGTTTACCTCTCAACACTGAAGCAACCTGACTTGCCACTCTTCCGAGGGGTTTTCCGGCAGCATCAACAACATACCATTTTCTTTCAATCTGTTCAGCTTTTGCTATATATGATTTCATGGCTTTCCCGTTATATGATTAACGGTTTTCAACTCCTCTCTTATCTCTAATCTTACAAAAATGAAATTTATAAAACTCGAATATACTTATTCTCTATATAAAGATCCGGGGCTAATGAATCCTTTATACTCAAAATACAAACATTTATATTATAATACAATGCTCCTGGCGTGTCAATCTAATAAAATACTTTTTCCAAGCAGAGTCCCTTAGCTGGTACAGGCTTTCCTGCCTTTGCTCTGTCCTTAGATTCTAAAATATATTTTACATATTCTATACTAAACCTTCCTAATCCCACTTCTAAAAGAGTTCCAATTATTATCCTCACCATATTATATAAAAACCCATCTCCAACAATATTAAATTTAATTATATTTTTCTCTTTTAAAACCGTTAGTTCTTTTATAGTTCTAATAGAAGATCTAGCTGTACTTCCTTTTTTTTTAAATGCGGAAAAATCATGAGTCCCTATAAAATACTCACAGGAATTTTTTATTTTTTCTATATCCAATTTTCTTCTAAAGTAGTACACATATTGCCGTCCAATAACTGGTGGTCTGTCTCCTGTTACTATAGTATAACTATACTCTTTGCCTGTTGTAAAATATCTAGAATGAAAACTACTGTCTACCTCTTTTGAATCCAATACAGCTATATCTTCAGGTAATAATGTATTTAACACCATTTTAATATTTGAGGTAGGTATTTTACTGGCAGTAAAAAAATTACACACAAATCCCCTAGCATGTACACCTGCATCTGTTCTACTAGAACCGATAACTGGTGAAAATTCACCTGTAGCTTTTTCAATTGCCTCTTCTAATCTCTGTTGAATGGTAATAGCATTATATTGTCTCTGCCATCCAGAATAATTTGTACCATCATATTCTATGACCAATTTTATATTTTTCACTTGCCCCACCATATTCTGCTCAATATGGAAATACAGACTAACACTAGGGCGCATAAGGAAGCTATAAAATCCCTATTACTTAATTTAAGCTCTTTCATTCTAGTTCTGCCATCCCCTCCTCTGTAGCATCTAGCTTCCATGGCCATAGCTAATTCATCAGCTCTCCTAAAAGAACTTATGAAAAGCGGAACTAAAATAGGAACTAAATTTTTAGCTTTCTGTATAAGATTTCCCGATTCTAAGTCGGCTCCTCTTGCGATTTGTGCCTTCATTATTTTATCTGTCTCATCCATTAAAGTAGGTATAAACCTTAATGCTATAGTCATCATCATAGCTAATTCATGAGAAGGTACTCCTATTTTACTTACCGGTTTTAAGAGTTTCTCTATTCCATCAGTCAATTCAATGGGAGAAGTAGTTAAAGTTAGTAGTGATGTTCCTATAATTAAAAACACAAGCCTTAATGCCATAAATGCAGCCATAATAAGCCCTTCTCTATATACCACTAAAAATTTCCATTTAAACAAGGGCGGATTAGCTCCTCCAGTCATAAATATATTTAATACTGCAGTTATAAGAACCAATATAAATATAGGTTTAAGGCCCTTATATATATATGTAAATTGCACTTTGGACACAAGTATTGAAATCAGGGTGAATACTACTATAAATATGTATCCTTTAAAACTATTCACTATAAATAAATCCACAATGTATATTAAAGATATTAATATCTTAACTCTTGGATCTAATTTATGTATAAAAGAATCACCAGGTACATATTGGCCTATTGTAATATCTTTAATCATTTCATAGCTCTCCTAACCTTTATTTAGTAATCTGAGTATTTCTTCTTTTGCCTGTTCTATAGTAAATATGTCTTCTGATATATTTATTCCTTTATGTTTAAGCTTTCTTACCATATAAGTCACCTGAGGTACTGCAAGTCCTACACTTTCCAAAGTATCAATTTCCTTAAAAACCTGTACTGGCGACCCATCAAGTATACACTTTCCATTGTGCATTACAATTATTCTATCTGCAAGTTTAGCTACATCTTCCATACTATGAGATACTAATATTATGGTCAACTTATATTCTTTCTGCAGACTTTTTATTTCTCCTAGGATATCATCTCTTCCCTTAGGATCTAGGCCTGCCGTGGGCTCATCTAATATAAGAACTTTAGGTTCCATAGCAACTACACCTGCTATAGCAACTCTTCTTTTTTGTCCTCCGCTTAAATCAAAAGGGGATCTATCTTTATATTCCTCATATTTTAAGCCAACTATATTCATAGCTCTTTTTACTCTATTATTTATATCATCATCACTTAATCCCAAATTTTTAGGACCGAAAGCAATGTCTTTTTCTATAGTTTCTTCAAATAATTGATATTCAGGATATTGAAATACAAGCCCTATTTTTTTTCTTATAAAACTTAAATTAATTTTCTTTTCAGTTATGTCCACTCCATCTACTATTATTTTTCCTGAATTTGGTTTTAATAATCCATTTACATGCTGTATTAATGTTGATTTTCCTGAACCCGTATGTCCTATTAAAGCAACAAACTCTCCATCTTTAATTTCAATATTTACATCATCCAATGCTTTCTTTTCAAAAGGCGAATTTTTCATATATATATGAGTTAGATTTTCTATTTTAATCGACATAGTTCACTCACCATCTCATCTATAGTTAATATATCCGATCTTATATCCACTCCATTAGCTTTAAGTTCATAGGCCAATTCCGTCATCTGCGGCACATCAAGTCCCATATCCTTCATTTTGCGTACCTGACTAAATATTTTTCTTGGAGTACCTTCCATTATAATTTTTCCCTCATCCATGACAATTATTCTATTTGCTTCTACTGCTTCTTCCATATAATGTGTAATTAAAATCACTGTCATATTATACTTACCATTTATTTCTTTTATAGTATTCATTACTTCCCGTCGTCCTGAAGGGTCCAACATAGCAGTAGATTCGTCAAATATTATACAATCCGGCCTCATAGCAAGTACCCCTGCTATAGCTACTCTCTGCTTTTGACCACCTGAAAGTAAATGAGGTGCATATCTTTTATATTCCTGCATATTTACTCTCTTTAAACAATCATCAACCCTTAATCTTATTTCTTCAGGAAGCACTCCTAAATTTTCTGGTCCAAAAGCTACATCTTCTTCTACAATAGTGGCAACTATTTGGTTATCTGGATTTTGAAAAACCATTCCTGCTTTATTTCTTATATTCCATATATTCTTTTCATCACATGTATCAAAATCTTCTACATAAACTTTTCCACCAGTGGGAATTAAGAGAGCATTCATGTGCTTAGCTATAGTAGATTTCCCTGAGCCATTCCTTCCAAGAATCACAAGAAATTCTCCTTTTTTTACTTCAAAAGTAACATGATCTACAGCTAATTTTGAATTTCCTTTATCAGTATCTTCATACTTATAACTTACATCTTTACATAATATCATATTTTTATCCACAGAAAACACCTCTCTAATTTGATAAGATAGAATCAAATCTTCGTTTTTACTTAAATTCTAATTCCCCTGTAAATTTGCTTTTGTTCTATATAAAAACAGGGTTAAGCTAGCTTTACTTAACCCTTAAATTTTATACTAACTCCAATATAACTAACTCTGCCCCGTCTCCTCTTCTTGGTCCTATCTTATACATTCTAGTATAACCACCATTTCTTTCTGCATATTTAGGAGCTATATTAGTAAATAAATTTTTTACAACTTCTTCTTCAGTTACAAAAGAAAGTACCTGTCTTCTAGCATGAAGATCGCCTCTTTTTGCAAGGGTAATCATCTTTTCAGCTAAACTTCTCGCTTCCTTTGCTCTAGTTACCGTTGTCTGTATTTTTCCGTGCTTTAAAAAACTAGTGACTAGATTTCTTAACATCGCCCTTCTATGATCAGATGGAAGTCCTAACTTACGATGCTGTGCCATTTATATCCCTCCTTACTACATGTATATATCCGTTCATTTTAGTAATTTTTAGTCTTCATTTTGCTTTAATGATAATCCTAATGTATCAAGCTTTTGTTCAACTTCTTCTAGAGACTTTTTACCCAAATTTCTAACTTTCATCATATCATCCATGGTTCTCTCAGTTAATTCTTGTACTGTATTTATTCCAGCTCTCTTTAAACAATTATAACTTCTTACAGAAAGATCCAATTCTTCTATGGCCATTTCAAGAACCTTTTCTTTCTTGTCTTCTTCTTTTTCTACCATTATTTCAACATTATTAGCATGATCTGTAAGAGTCATAAATAATTTAAAATGCTCTATAAGAATCTTAGCCGATAAACTTACAGCTTCATCTGGCAATATAGTACCATTAGTCCAAACCTCCAGAGATAACTTATCATAATCAGTTATTTGACCAACTCTTGTATTCTCTACATTGAAATTAACTCTCTTAATAGGAGTATAAATAGAATCTACAGGAATTGTACCTATAGGCATATCCTCAAACTTATTTCTTCTTTGAGAAACATATCCTCTGCCTCCATTAACAGTTATCTCCATATAAAGCCTACTATTTTCATCTAAAGTAGCTATATGTAGCTCTCCATTAATTATCTCAACATCGCCATCGGTCTTTATATCCCCTGCGACAACCTCTCCAGGTCCCTGTGCATCTATATATATAGTTTTAGTACCATCACCATTCATTTTTAAGGCCAGTTCTTTTATATTTAGAATTAACTCTGAAACATCTTCTTTTACTCCACGAACAGTCGAAAATTCATGAAGCACGCCATCTATCTTAACATGGCTAGCAGCAACTCCTGGAAGGGAAGAAAGGAGAATTCTTCTAAGAGCATTCCCAAGAGTAGTACCATAACCTCTCTCCAAAGGCTCTACTACGAACTTGCCATAATTACCATCTTCACTAGTTTCAACACATTCTATTTTGGGTTTTTCTATTTCTAACATGAATATAACCCTCCTTCTATTTATCTAATAATGTATCTCCTGAGGGCAACTGATTCCATAATTAATTACTTACTATACAACTCTACAATTAATGTTTCGTTAACAGGAACATCTATTTCTTCTCTCATAGGTTCTCTAATAACCCTTCCTTCAAAATTCTCAATATTTCCTTCTAACCAAGTTGGTAAAGTTTTTGGGTTTTCTGCAAAAGTTTTAAATTTTTCTGATGATTTGCTGCCATCTTTCACGCTTATAGTATCATTCACTGACACTTTGAAAGAAGGAATATTCACCTTTCTTCCATTAACCTTGAAATGTCCATGAGTCACCAATTGTCTAGCCTCTGTTCTTGACTGACCATAACCTAATTTATAAACTACATTGTCAAGTCTTGTTTCTAATAACACTAACAAATTTTCACCTGTTATACCTTTTTTTCTGTCGGCCTTATCATAATATTTTCTAAATTGCTTTTCTAATAAACCATATATTCTCTTAGACTTTTGTTTTTCTCTTAATTGTAAACCATAATTGGATACTTTTTTTCTTCCCTGTCCATGTTGTCCCGGCGCATAGCCTCTCCTTGAAAATCCACATTTATCTGTATAACATCTATCCCCTTTAAGGAACAACTTTAAGCCTTCTCTCCTGCAGAGTCTACATACCGCTCCAGTATATTTTGCCATTAAATTTTACACCTCCTATTAACTAAACTCTTCTTCTCTTTGGTGGTCTGCATCCATTGTGTGGTATTGGAGTAACATCTTTAATTAAAGTGACCTCAAGTCCTGCTGCTTGAAGTGATCTTATCGCTGCTTCTCTGCCAGATCCCGGTCCTTTAACATATACTTCAATACTTTTCAAACCATGTTCCATAGCCGCCTTGGCTGACGTTTCAGCTGCCATCTGTGCCGCAAATGGAGTACTTTTTCTAGAACCTCTAAACCCTAAGCCGCCTGCACTAGCCCAGGATAGAGTATTTCCAGCAGCATCTGTAATTGTAACTATTGAGTTATTAAATGTTGATCTAATATGCGCACAGCCATGCTCAACATTTTTTCTTTCCTTTTTTCTTCTAGTTGTTCTTTTAACTCTTCCAGCTGCCATCTTTTTCCCTCCTTAAATTATTTAGATTTTTTCTTAGCTCCTACAAGTTTCTTAGGTCCTTTTCTAGTTCTCGCATTAGTTTTTGTTTTTTGTCCTCTAACTGGAAGACCTTTTCTATGCCTTATACCTCTATATGAACCTATCTCTATCAATCTCTTTATATTAAGTGCTACTTCTCTTCTTAAGTCACCTTCAATTTTGAGATTCTTTATATAATTTCTTAATAAGTTAACTTCTTCTTCTGTCAAATCTTTAACTCTCGTATCTGAATTTACTCCTGTTTCTTTCAAGATTTTTTGAGAAGTAGGTAATCCTATGCCATATATATAAGTTAAACCTATTTCAACTCTTTTTTCTTTGGGTAGGTCAATACCTGCTATTCTTGCCATTAAAATTTACACCTCCTGGTTATATAATCTGTAGCATTAAGTTTGTTTATTATATAAAGTTCTAAAGCCAACAGAATACTTATTATTCTGTTGCAGCCGCACTTCAAAACATAATTACTTCATAAATCATGAAAACATAATTTTACTTAAAAATCATCGAACATCTATCTAAAATTTATAATAGTTTATCCCTGTTTCTGTTTATGTCTAGGATTTTCACAGATAACCATTACTCTTCCTTTTCTTTTTATGATCTTACATTTTTCACATATAGGCTTAACTGACGGCCTCACTTTCATAGCTAACCCTCCTTAAATTACTTTGCTCTCCAGGTTATTCTCCCACGAGTTAAATCATAAGGAGAAAGTTCTACTGTAACCTTATCACCCGGTAATATCCTTATAAAATTCATTCTTAATTTGCCAGATATATGTGCTAATATTTTATGTCCGCTTTCTAATTCTACTTCAAACATTGCATTAGGTAAAGCTTCTAAAACTGTACCTTGCATTTCAATAACGTCGTCTTTTGACATAAGGTAATCAAACCTCCTTATTATTGTTGGCCATAAAAACTTTTTACTTTAAATTTAACACCGGCCAACAGCATATCAACACTTTAATTAGAGTTAATATTTTATATTAAAGTCAATATTTCTGGACCATTTTCTAAAATAGCAATGGTATTTTCATAATGGGCTGATAAACTTCCGTCCGTAGTAACAACAGTCCAATTATTAGATTGTGTTTTT
This sequence comes from Clostridium kluyveri DSM 555, assembly GCF_000016505.1. Classification (NCBI taxonomy): domain Bacteria; kingdom Bacillati; phylum Bacillota; class Clostridia; order Eubacteriales; family Clostridiaceae; genus Clostridium; species Clostridium kluyveri. Next base: position 225,386 of record NC_009706.1, on the reverse strand, counting down.
ACATTATACCTTCCCATATTTACCATAGGTTCTATAGCCAATGCCATGCCTTTTACAAGCTTAGGTCCCCTGCCCGGCCTCCCATAATTAGGTATTTCAGGTTTTTCATGCATATTACTTCCAATACCATGGCCCACATAATCTCTAACTACAGAAAAACCAAACCCCTCTACATATTCTTGAACAGCAGCAGATATATCAGTCAATCTATTTCCTAATACTGCTTTTTCGATGCCCTTAAAAAAGCTTTCTTTTGTTACTTCAATTAACTTTTCTGCCTCAGGGGAAACTTTACCAACCGCAAAGGTTCTTGCCGCATCTCCATGATATCCATCTAGTACTGCTCCACAATCAACACTTATTATATCGCCTTCTCGCAAAACTTTATTTTCAGATGGAATTCCATGAACTACTTCTTCATTAACAGAAGTACATATAGAAGCCGGAAAACCATAATATCCTTTAAATGATGGTTTTGCATTACGTTTTATTATATACTTCTCTGCAATTCTGTCCAATTCTTTAGTAGTTATTCCTGGCTTTACTGCATTTTTAATTTCTAACAATGCTTCACCTACAAGTCTACCCGCACGTCTCATAAGTTCAATTTCCCTATCTGTTTTAATTATTATCATTTACAAACAGCCCCTAGAGCACTTTTTGCTCTTTGAAAAACCTGATTTATTTCTCCACTGCCTTCTATGGTTGAAATCACACCTTGTTTTTTATAATAATTAATTAAAGGTTCTGTCTGTTTTTCATATACATCTAATCTATCCTTCACAGTAGATTCTGTATCATCTTTTCTCTGTATAATATCATTATTACATATATCACACTTATCTTTCAGTTTAGGAGGATTAAACTTTACGTGATAACTTGCGCCACAAGATGGGCAGATTCTCCTACCTGTCATTCTATCAAAAATCAATTCTCTAGGAACATCTATAAGTAAGACCATATCTATTTTATTATCATTTGCATTTAAAAAAGAATCTAAAGCTTCAGCTTGATACACAGTTCTTGGAAATCCATCTAATAAAAATCCACTTTCACAATCATCCTCACTCAATCTGTCTTTAACTATGTTTATAGTAACTTCATCAGGTACCAACTGACCTTTATCTAAATATTCTTTAGCTTCAATTCCAAGAGGAGTCTTATCTGAGATATTTTTTCTAAAAATATCCCCTGTAGATATATGCGGTATGGAATACTCTTCACTAATAAATTTGGCTTGAGTTCCCTTTCCTGCTCCTGGAGGACCTAATAAAATTATTTTCATCTATACCATCCCCAAACTTTTTTAATTCAAAAATCCATGATAATGACGTACCAGTAATTGTGACTGCAATTGTCTTACCGTCTCAATAGCAACATTTACTATAATAAGCAATCCTGTTCCACCAAAATATATACCTTTAAAGTTAGTATAGGTTTCTGCTAATATAGGGGATATTGCTATTATTCCAGCAAAAGCTCCTCCTAAAACTGCTACTCGCGCTAAAACTCGTTCTATATATATAGCTGTAGGTTCTCCTGGTCTTATTCCTGGAATAAACCCGGAAGACTTATTCATATTTTCAGCCATTTCTTCTGGCTTGAGGGTTACCTCTGTATAAAACCATGTAAAGAAAATCGTCAACAGAAAATAAAGCACAGGATATTGCCAATTACTTTCTTTAAATGGACTGAATGCACTTGCTGTTACAAATTGAGCAAAAGCAGAATTTGGCCAGAATTGACCTATGGTCATTGGAAATTGCATGACAGATATAGCAAATATAATTCCAATAACAGCTGCACCATTTACATTAATAGGAATATGTGTTGATTGACCTTTATACATTCTTCCTGCATTGGTTTTACCTGCATACTGTATGGGAATTCTTCGTTCTGATAAACTCATGACCACTACTGCCACAAATAATAAGATTATCACTGCTATAAATCCTATTGTCTCTACGAAATTAACTATTTCCACTTCTTGAAGTTTTAACATTCCTGATACTGCAGATGGAAATCTAGAAATAATATTCACAAATATTATGAGAGAAATTCCATTGCCTATACCATGTTCTGTGATTTTATCTCCAAGCCACATAAGAAAAGTTGACGCTGTAGTTACTGTAAATATTATCATAAATATACTTAATTTATTTCCCGGTTCTACAAGGGCACCTGCTCTACTTATTATAGCATATATACTAAATCCTTGAACTACTCCAAGAGGTATTGAGGCATATCTAGTGTATTCTTGTATTTTCTTTCTTCCTTCTTCTCCCTCTTTAGATAATTGCTCTAAACGAGGCACTGCAACGGTTAGAAGCTGCATTATAATGGAAGAATTAATAAACGGAATAACTCCCATAGCAAATATACTGAATCTACTAAATGCACCTCCTGATAAGAGATCATAAAATCCTAATAATGAGCCACTGCCAGTTAATTCTGTTAACTTGGAAGTGTCTATCCCCGGAACAGCAATAAAATTTCCCACTCTAAAAATTATTACCATAAATAGTGTAAACAGTATTCTCTTCCTTAGTTCTGGAACCTTCCAAGCATCACGCAAAGTTGATAGCATATTATATCACCTCTACTTTTCCTCCTGCTGCTTCTATTTTTTGTGCTGCAGCTTTTGTAAATTTAACTGCCTTTACTGTAAGCTTCTTTTGCAATTCACCATTTCCAAGTATTTTTAAACCGTCTTTAGATTTTCTAATCATTCTTTTCTCTATCAATAGCTCTGGTGTAATTTCTGTTCCATCCTCAAATATATTTAATCTCTCAACATTTAGTTCTGAATACTGTTTTGCAAATATATTAGTGAATCCTCTCTTTGGAACTCTTCTATAAAGTGGCATTTGTCCGCCTTCAAATCCTATTCTTACTCCACCGCCAGCTCTAGCTTTTTGTCCTTTTTCACCTTTTCCAGCATTTCTTCCAAGTCCTGAACCAGTACCTCTACCAATTCTTTTTCGTGACTTTCTGGATCCTTCCGCTGGTTTTAACTCATGAAGTTTCATATTTAACTTACACCTCCCTTATACTATACTTCTTCTACTTCTAAAAGATAGCTAACTTTTTTAATCATGCCCTTTATTTGAGGGTTATCCTCATGTTCTACAACTTTTCCTATTTTTTTTAGTCCTAGAGCATTAACAGTGGCAATATGATCTTTTTTTCTTCCTATTAAACTTTTTTTCAAAGTTATTTTAAGTTTAGCCAAAGATATTCCCTCCTAACCTAAAATCTCTTCGACAGTTTTACCTCTAAGACTAGCTATATGTTCTGCTGTCTTTAGCTTCGACAAACCATCAATGGTAGCATTTACCATATTTCTCGGATTATTAGAACCAACAGATTTTGCTCTAACGTCTTTCAATCCTGAAAGTTCAAGAACTGCTCTTGAAGGGCCACCTGCTATAATTCCCGTTCCTTCACTAGCTGTCATTATAAATACTTTTCCTGTTCCAAATTGGCCAGTTATATTATGTGGTACTGTAGTTCCAATTATCGGAACTTCAATCAAATTCTTCTTTGCATCTTCTATTCCTTTTCTAATTGCCTCAGGTATTTCTATAGATTTTCCAGTTCCTACACCTACATGACCGTTCTCGTCTCCAACTACAACTAGGGCGCTGAATCTAAAATTTCTACCACCTTTAACAACCTTAGCAACTCTGTTTATGAACACAACTTTTTCTTTAAGATTTAAAGTGCTAGGATCGATCCTCATTTATTTCCCTCCTTATTTTAGAACTGTAGTCCACCTTCTCTTGCTCCTTCTGCAAGATTTTGTACTCTTCCGTGATATATATATCCGCCTCTATCAAAAACTACTTCTTTAATTCCTTTTTCAATAGCCTTATCAGCTATCATCTTACCAACAACTTTTGCTGCTTCCTTATTACTTCCATTACCTTTAAAATCTTTATCTACACTTGAAGCAGAAACTAGAGTTGTTCCTTTTATATCATCTATTATTTGAGCATATATATTTTTTTCACTTCTATATACTGAAAGTCTTGGTACCTCACTGGTTCCAAAAATTTTTTTACGAACTCTTAGATGACGTTTTTTTCTCAGCTTTTTCTTATCATATTTTTTAAACATGAAACTCACTCCTTTCTACTACTTCTTACCCGTTTTTCCTTCTTTACGTCTTATAACTTCATTATCATACTTAATTCCTTTTCCCTTATAAGGCTCAGGTTTTCTCCATGACCTTATATCTGCCGCAACATTTCCAACCAGTTCTTTATCAATACCTTTTATTACAACTTTTGTGGCAGCTGGTGTTTCAAAAGTTACTCCTTCAACTGCTTCTATCTCAACTGGATGTGAAAATCCTAAATTCATAACTAATTTTTTCCCTTGCAATTGAGCTCTATATCCTACACCGATTAATTCCAATGTTTTTGAATATCCCTCAGTTACGCCTACAACCATATTATTTATCAATGCTCTAGTTAATCCATGAAGGGATCTAGATTTCTTTTCATCATCATTTCTTGTAACTACTACTGAATTATCTTCAACAGCAATATTAATATCTTTTGCCATAGCTTTCACAAGCTGGCCTTTACTTCCTTTTACGGTAACCACATTATCTGGTGTTACGGTAAAAGTAACGCCAGCTGGAATAGCTATTGGAAGTTTTCCTATTCTTGACATAATTACACCTCCTGTACTCCTCGTTTAGCAATAAATATAATTTATATCTTTTATAAATTTTATAATATACCTAGAACTACCATATGTAGCAAAGTACTTCTCCACCTACACCTAATTTTCTCGCCTCTCTATCTGTAACAATTCCTTTAGAAGTAGATATTATTGCAACTCCTAGACCATTTAAAACTTTAGGAATTTCTTCTTTTCTACAATAAACTCTTAATCCCGGTTTAGATATCCTCTTAAGTCCAGTTATAACTCTCTCTTTATTCTTACCATATTTCATTGAAAGTCTTATCATATTAACAGAACCATCTGCATATTCCTCTAAATTTTTTATATACCCTTCCTGAAGCATTATGTTTAATACTGCCTTTTTAATAGTTGAAGAAGGTACTTCCACTACTTCATGTCTAACAACATTGGCATTTCTTATACGTGTAAGTAAATCTGCTATAGGATCAGTCATTACCATTGATTGTGCCTCCTTTCATCAATAACTAATAATTACCAACTTGCTTTTTTACAACCTGGTATTTCACCTTTATATGCTAATTCTCTAAAACATATACGACATATACCATACTTTTTTAACACAGCATGAGGTCTTCCGCATATTCTACATCTTGTATAAGCTTTAGTCGCATACTTAGGCGTCTTTTTCCATTTTTCTATTAAAGCTTTACGCGCCACATTTCTCCCTCCTTATTTTTGAGCAAATGGCATTCCAAATAATCTTAATAATTCTTTTGCTTCCTCATCAGTATTGGCAGTAGTAACAAAAACTATATCCATACCTCTAACTTTGTCTATTTTATCATATTCTATCTCAGGAAATATTAATTGTTCTTTAATTCCTAATGAATAATTTCCTCTACCATCAAAAGATTTATCAGATACTCCAGAAAAATCTCTAACTCTTGGTAATGCAACATTCATCAGTTTATCTGCAAATTCATACATATATTGCTTTCTTAATGTAACTTTACACCCTATGGCCATATTTTCCCTTAATTTAAAATTCGCTATAGATTTTTTTGCCCTGGTGAGCACTGGTTTCTGTCCTGTAATTATAGTTAAATCATTAACTGCTGATTCTAAGACTTTTGGATTATCTTTAGCTTCTCCCACACCCATATTTATAACTATTTTTTCAAGTTTTGGTGCCTGCATTATATTTTTATAACCAAATTTGTCCATTAATGCTGGAACTACTTCTTTTTCATACTTTTCCTGTAACCTTAAACTCATACTTTGGGCCTCCTTTCAAAGATTTATAGTGTTTCTCCGCACTTTTTACATACTCTAACTTTTGTTCCATCCTCTAATATTTTATGACTTATTCTAGTTACACTTTTGCATTTTTCGCAATACAGCATTACTTTTGAGCTATATATAGCAGCTTCCTTACGAATTATGCCACCTTCCATATTTTGCTTGTTAGGTTTCTGATGTTTCGAAACTATGTTAATACCACTAACAAGGACTTTACTCACTTTAGGCATTACAGCTAAAACTTCGCCTGTTTTTCCTTTATCTTTTCCAGAAATAATCATAACCGTATCTTTTTTTCTAACATGTACTTTTGCCATTGCAGCCACCTCCTTACTTTATAAAACTTCAGGTGCTAATGATAATATTTTTGTAAAATCTTTATCCCTTAGCTCTCTTGCAACCGGTCCAAAGATACGAGTTCCTCTCGGTTGTTTATCTTCTTTTATTATAACAGCAGCATTCTCATCAAATTTTATATATGAACCATCGGTTCTCCTCAGGCCTCTTGCAGATCTAACAATAACAGCCTTAACAACTTCTCCTTTTTTAACAACACCGCCTGGTGTTGCACTTTTAACGCTAGCAACTATTATATCACCAATGTTTCCCCATTTTCTTTTGGATCCACCTAAAACTCTTATACACATAATTTCTTTGGCTCCAGAATTATCTGCAACCTTCAATAATGTCTGTTGCTGAATCATTAAAAACACCCTCCTTTCAGCTATACTATTTAGCTTTTTCTACTATTTCTACAAGCCTCCATCTTTTATCTTTTGATAAAGGTCTAGTTTCCATTATTAATACTTTATCATTATTTTTTGCCTCATTATTTTCATCATGAGCTTTAAATTTACTAGTCTTCTTAATTATTTTTCCATATAATGGATGGCGAACTCTATTTTCAACTGCCACCACTATAGTCTTATCCATTTTATCAGAAGTAACTGTTCCTATTCTAGTTTTTCTATATCCTCTTTCCACGAATAAACCTCCTTTCAACCTATTGTTCAAACGCCCTTAGCTCTTTTTCTCTAAGGATGGTTTTAATTTGGGCTATAGATTTTTTAACTTCCCTTATTCTCATAGGATTCTCCAATTGACCTGTTGCCAATTGAAACCTTAAATTAAATAATTCTGATTTAAGATCCTGTACCTTTTCCTGTAAGTCTTGAGGGCTACTGCCTTGTCTTAGTTCCTGTAATTCTCTAGCCTTCATCGCTTTCACCACCCACTTCTTCAAAATCTCTCTTTGTCACGAATTTAGTTTTTATAGGTAATTTGTGTGATGCAAGTCTCATTGCTTCTCTGGCTGTCTCCTCTGGAACACCTGATAATTCAAACAATATTCTGCCTGGTTTAACAACTGCTACCCAATATTCTGGTGAACCCTTACCGGAACCCATACGTGTTTCTGCAGGTTTTTCTGTAACAGGTTTATCAGGGAAAATTTTTATCCAAAGTTTTCCTCCTCTTCTAATATATCTATTTATAGCTATTCTAGCTGATTCTATCTGATTATTTGTTATCCAAGCACATTCCGTAGCCTGTATAGCGTAATCTCCATATGCTATAGAATTACCCCTTGTAGCTTTGCCTTTCATTCTACCTCGCTGTACCTTACGATGCTTCACTTTCTTAGGCATTAACATATGTTATTCCTCCTTCCCTATGCTTTAGCTTCTTCCTTGTTCTCAACAGGTTTTTTGACAGGAAGCACTTCTCCTTTATATACCCATACCTTTACTCCTATTTTACCGTATGTAGTATCTGCTTCTGCAAACCCATAATCTATATCGGCCCTTAAAGTCTGTAACGGAATTGTTCCTTCATGATAGGATTCTGATCTTGCTATTTCAGCACCACCAAGTCTTCCTGAACACGTAGTCTTAACTCCTTTAATTCCCGATTTCATTGCTCTTTGTATTGTCTGCTTCATTGCTCTCCTAAAAGAAATTCTTTTTTCAAGCTGCAGTGCTATATTTTCTGCCATAAGTTGAGCATCAGCCTCCGCTACTTTTACCTCAACTATATTTATAAGTATAACTTTATCTGGAACTATCTTCTTCAATTCCGTTTTCAAAGCTTCAATTCCCTGACCGCCTTTTCCTATTATCATTCCAGGTTTAGCTGTAAATATATTCAACTTAATTCTTTTAGCTGCTCTTTCAATTTGAATCTTTGAGATTCCTGCTATGGCGCCTTTTTTCTTTACAAATTTTCTAATTTTATTATCTTCAACTAGATTATCTGCGAAATTTTTTTTATCTGCATACCATTTGGCATCCCATTCTTTAATTATACCAACCCTTAAGCCGTGCGGATGTACTTTTTGTCCCATCTGTTTCCCTCCTTCTTACTCTCTTTCCTTAACTATTAAAGTTATATGACTACTTCTTTTATTAATTCTAAAAGCCCTTCCTTGAGCATGTGGTTGAAATCTTTTTAATGTAGGCCCTTCACAAGCATATGCTTCTGAAATATATAAAGTATCTCTATTTAAATCTAAATTATTCTCTGCATTAGCAACTGCTGATTTTAAAAGTTTATTAACCACTACAGCCGCATCTCTTGGAGTATATTTTAATATGGCGAAAGCTTCATTTACATTTTTACCTCTCACCAAATTAAGTACAACTCTTACTTTCATTGAGGACATTCTTACATATTTAGCTATAGCCTTAGCTTCCATCTTACCTATTCCCTCCTTTCAAACTATCTAGAAACACGAGTTGTTTTTTCAGTTTTATTAACGTGTCCCCTGTATGTTCTAGTTAATGCGAATTCTCCCAACTTATGTCCTACCATATCTTCTGATATATATACAGGAACATGCTTTCTTCCATCATGTACTGCTATAGTATGACCTATCATCTGAGGAAATATAGTTGAACTTCGTGACCAAGTTTTTATAACTTTTTTCTCGCCTTTTTTATTCAATTCATTTATCTTTTTTAAAAGTGATTCTTGGACATAAGGTCCTTTTTTTACTGATCTGCTCACTTTTTAGCCTCCCTTCATACAATCTATCCAAATAAAACTTTACTAAATTCATATAAAAATAACTTATTTTTATTATATCTTATAAATTCAATCTTTTTACTTAAATCAACGAAGAGAATGTGTATTCTCTTCAAATTACTTTTTATTCTTTCTTTTAATTATAAATTTATCTGAATATTTCTTGTTTTTTCTAGTCTTCAATCCTAATGCAGGTTTACCCCATGGAGTGAGCGGGCCCGGATGTCCTACTGGTGATTTTCCTTCTCCACCACCATGTGGATGATCATTAGGATTCATTACAGAACCTCTAACTGTGGGTCTTATTCCCATATGTCTTTTTCTGCCTGCTTTACCTATGTTAATTATTTCATGTGTTAAATTTGAAACTGTACCTATTGTTGCCCTACATTCTATTCTTACATATCTTACCTCTCCACTTGGAAGTCTCAAGGTAGCATATTTCCCCTCTTTAGCCATAAGCTGAGCTGAAGTTCCTGCTGATCTTACAAGTTGTGCTCCTTTTCCTGCCTGCAATTCTATGTTGTGAATTGTTGTACCTACAGGGATGTTAACAATTGGAAGACAATTTCCTACCTTTATATCTGAATCTGCACCTGATACTATTACATCACCAACTTTTAATCCAACTGGAGCTATTATATATCTTTTTTCACCATCTGCATAAGTCACAAGAGCTATAAATGCTGACCTGTTAGGATCATATTCTATAGTTGATACCTTTGCTGGTATTCCATCTTTATTTCTTTTAAAATCTATTATTCTATATTTGCGTTTTGCCCCGCCACCTATATGACGAACTGTTATTTTACCGTGAGCATTCCTACCACCACTTCTCTTTAATGCCACAAGAAGTGATTTTTCTGGTATATCTGTAGTTATTTCTTCAAATGTGTTTACAGTCATATGCCTTCTTGAAGGTGTGGTAGGTTTAAATCCCTTAACTGCCATAACCGGTATTCCCTCCTTTTTTCGCTTATCTGGATTTCTCCAATAACTGCTTTATCTATTATTGTATTCCTTCAAAAAATTCTATTGTTTTACTTTCTTCTGTAAGTTTAACAATGGCTTTTTTATAGTCTGGTCTCTTTCCTATATGGACACCTACTCTTTTTTTCTTTCCTTTATATCTTGATGTGTTTACAGTTTCAACAGTTACTCCAAAAACATCCTCAATGGCCCTTTTTATCATTGACTTATTAGCACGTATATCAACTATAAAGGTGTATTTTTTTTCATTCATAGCGCCCATGCTTTTTTCCGTTATAACAGGCCTTCTTATGATATCATAATTGGTATATTTCATTATGCATACACCTCCTCAATTTTTGATACAGCATCCTTAGTTATTATAAGCTTATCAAATTTTAACAAATCATATACATTTAAATTATTAACAGGAATTACTGATACTCCCTGTATATTTCTCGCTGACTTATATACATTTTGGTTTGATTCCGCCGTAACAATTAATGTTTTCTTAGCTTCAAAAGCATCCAAGATTTTTACCACTTCTTTTGTTTTTGGAGTATCCATCTCTAAACTTTCAAGTACTACTATCTGATTTTCTTCAACTTTACTTGATAGAGCAGATTTCATAGCTAACCTTCTTGCTGATTTAGGAACCGAAATTCTATAACTTCTAGGTTTCACTGCAAAAACTACACCACCATGAATCCATTGAGGTGATCTTATAGAACCCTGTCTTGCTCTACCAGTTCCCTTTTGTCTCCAAGGCTTAATTCCACCTCCGGAAACTTCAGCTCTAGTCTTTGCTGACTGTGTTCCCTGTCTTTTATTGGCAAGTAACGCTACAACTACTTGGTGCATAACATATTGATTTACTTCAACTCCAAATACTTTATCTGACAACTCAAAATCTGTAATTTTTTGACCTTCTTTATTAAATAATCCTACTATAGGCATTCTGCATCCTCCTTTCTAATAAAATTAAGCCTTAACTGTATCTTTTATTGACACAAAACTCTTGTTAGGGCCTGGTACTCCACCTTTTATCAAAATAATATTTTTTTCAGGAATAACTTTTGCAACTTGTAGATTTAATACAGTAGTATTCTTATTTCCCATATGTCCTGGCATTTTCTTGTTCTTAAAAGTTCTAGATGGATCAGAAGAAGCTCCCATTGAACCAACAGCCCTATGAAATTTTGAACCATGAGACATAGGTCCTCTTTGAGCATTCCATCTTCTTATTACTCCCTGGAACCCCTTACCTTTTGAGATACCGGATACATCAATTCTATCTCCTTCTGCAAAGATATCTGCCTTTATTTCTTGCCCTACTTCATATTCATCTATATTATCAACTTTAAATTCTTTTAAGAATCTTTTTAATGAAACTCCTGATTTTGCAAAATGACCTTTTAATGGTTTGTTTACAAGCTTCTCTCTTATATCTCCAAAACCAATCTGTATAGATTTATAACCGTCTTTTTCCTCAGTCTTCTTTTGTACAACTACACAAGGTCCTGCTTCAATTACTGTAACAGGAATTACTCTACCATTTTCATTAAATATCTGGGTCATACCTAATTTTTTACCCAATATGGCTTTTTTCATTTATATACACCTCCTAAACATATTAGCGGATCGTTCAAAATAAACGGTCATAATAGTCAGTAATAATACTTTATTACAATCGCATTCTTATAATTTTATCTCAATATCGACACCCGCCGGTAAATCAAGTCTCATTAAAGCATCAACAGTTTTTGGGGATGGACTTATTATATCTATAAGTCTTTTATGAGTTCTTATCTCAAATTGTTCTCTTGAATCTTTATATTTATGTGGGGCTCTTAGAATTGTAACCACATCTTTTTCTGTAGGTAACGGTACAGGTCCTGCTACCTTTGCTCCTGTAGACTTCGCAGTTTCTACTATCTTTTCAGATGATTGATCAAGTATGGTATGATCGAAAGCTTTTAGCCTTATTCTTATTTTTTGTTTTGCCATTATTTTTTCCCTCCTTTTCATGCACGCTATACTTCTTACGTACAACAGCGGATATATTCTATAAACTGTTCCAGGCGTTTCATATGTTTAAACGTAAAGGACACCTTATAAAATAACCGTCGCCTAGTTCAAGACCTTGGCATACTCAGTCAAGAATTACCCGGAAGCCCGGCAACCTCTTGCCTCATCGCTGTTATAACCTCACAACCTCTTAAGTATACACTAAATTCTTATTTCTGACAAGTAAAAATTTATACTTTTAAATAAGCAACATAAGGTGCATTAATAACTGCTTAAATTAAGGAAAGAGCTGCCTCTTTCCTTTTCATCAAAATGCTATTACCTTGAAATTTCCATGAACACACTTATTCAGACACTGTAGTAACAACACCTGAACCAACTGTTCTGCCGCCTTCTCTTATTGCAAATCTCAATCCTTCATGCATTGCAACAGGTGTTATAAGTTCTACATTCATATCTATATGATCTCCTGGCATTACCATTTCTACTCCCTCTGGTAATGATATTGACCCTGTTACATCTGTTGTTCTGAAATAAAACTGTGGTCTATATCCATTGAAAAATGGTGTGTGTCTTCCGCCTTCTTCTTTCTTTAATACATACACCTGACCTACAAATTTCTTATGCGGCTTTACTGAACCAGGCTTTGATAATACCTGTCCTCTCTCTATTTCTTCTCTCTGTATTCCTCTTAATAATGCTCCTATATTATCTCCTGCCATAGCCTGATCTAGAAGCTTTCTAAACATTTCTACTCCAGTACATACTGTCTTCTTCTTCTCTTCCTTTAATCCTACTATCTCTACTTCGTCTCCTATCTTAAGCACTCCACTTTCTACTCTTCCTGTAGCTACTGTTCCTCTTCCTGTTATTGTGAATACATCTTCTATTGGCATTAAGAATGGTTTATCTACTGGTCTCTCTGGAGTTGGTATATAAGTATCTACTGCTTCCATTAATTCATATATACATTTAGTTGCTTCTGCATCCTCTGGGTTCTCAATTACCTTCAATGCACTTCCTACTATTATTGGAACATCGTCTCCTGGGAATCCATATTCACTTAATAATTCCCTTACTTCCATTTCTACTAATTCTATTAATTCAGGATCATCTACCTGGTCTGATTTATTTAAAAATACTACTATATACTGTACCCCTACCCTACTTGCCAGTAGTATATGCTCTCTTGTCTGCGGCATTGGACCATCTGCTGCGCTTACTACAAGTATTGCTCCGTCCATTTGTGCTGCCCCTGTTATCATGTTCTTTACATAGTCTGCATGCCCTGGACAATCTACATGTGCATAGTGTCTAACTTCTGTCTCATATTCTACATGTGCTGTATTTATTGTTATTCCTCTTTCTTTTTCCTCCGGTGCCTTATCTATTTCATCATACTTTGTTGCTGATGCTTTACCTTCTTTTGCTAATACCATTGTTATTGCTGCTGTCAATGTTGTCTTGCCGTGGTCTACGTGTCCTATTGTTCCTATGTTTACATGTGGTTTTGTTCTCTCAAACTTTTCTTTTGACATTACTTCTTCCTCCTTAAATAGATCAGTATATTATTTAAAACTAATTATTTCTTTTCTCCTGTAATTTTTTCTTGAATACTCTTTGGAACTTCTTCATAATGATCAAATGTCATAGAATAGACTCCTCTACCTTGTGTTCTTGATCTAAGTACAGTTGCATATCCAAACATTTCAGAAAGCGGAACAAAAGATCTTATAACTTGTGCTCCTGCTCTTGGATCCATTCCTTCAATTCTTCCTCTTCTTGAATTTATGTCCCCTATTACATCTCCCATATACTCTTCTGGCACTGTAACTTCAACTCTCATCATTGGTTCAAGTAAAACCGGATCTGCTTTTGACATAGCATTTTTAAATGCCATAGATGCAGCAATTTTAAATGCCATTTCTGAAGAATCCACGTCATGATAAGAACCATCATATAATTTTACCTTGAAGTTTATAGCAGGATACCCCGCTACTGTTCCAGTTTCAGAAGCCTGCTTTATTCCTTCATCAATTGGTGAAATATATTCCTTTGGAATAGTTCCTCCCACTATAGCATTTTCAAATGAATATCCTTCTTCGGAAGGTGACATCTCTATCCAACAATGACCATATTGACCATGTCCACCAGACTGTCTAACAAATTTACCTTCTGCTTTAACTGTTTTTCTAATAGTTTCCTTATAAGCAACCTGTGGTTTACCAACATTGCACTCCACCTTAAATTCCCTTTGAAGTCTATCTACAATTATCTCCAAATGAAGTTCACCCATTCCAGATATAATTGTCTGTCCTGTTTCTTGGTCTGTATGAGTCTTAAATGTCGGATCCTCTTCTGCAAGCTTTGAAAGTGCAATACCCATTTTCTCTTGGCCAGCCTTTGTCTTAGGTTCTATGGCAACATGTATAACAGGTTCTGGAAATTCCATACTTTCAAGTACTACAGCATTCTGCTCATCACAAAGTGTATTCCCTGTTGTAGTATCTTTTAATCCTACTATAGCTCCTAAATCACCTGCACGAAGTTCATCAACTTCTTCTCTTCGGTTTGAGTGCATTTTTACAAGTCTTGCTATTCTTTCCTTTTTCCCCTTTGTTGAGTTATACACATAAGTACCACTTTTCATAATTCCCGAATAAATTCTTGTAAATGCCAACTTACCTACAAATGGATCCGTTGCAATTTTAAACGCTAATGCTGATAATGGTTGGTTATCATCTGCTGGTCTGTCAGTTTCTTCTCCTGTTTCAGGATCAGTGCCCTTTATAGGAGGTATATCAAGTGGTGAAGGCATAAAGTCAACTACTGCATCTATCATTGGCTGTACACCTTTATTCTTATAAGAAGAGCCACATAAAACTGGTACTATCTTGTTTGAAATAACACCTTTTCTAATTGCAGATATTATTTCTTCCTCTGTAAGTTCTTCTCCTTCTAGATACTTCATCATTATATCTTCATCTAATTCAGATATTGCTTCAATTAATTCGGTTCTATATTTTTCAGCTTCATCTTTTAAATCACCTGGTATCTCAACTTCGTCCATAACAGTTCCCAAGTCATCTTCATATATTATAGCTTCATTTTTTACAAGATTAACTATCCCTTTAAATTCACTTTCTGAGCCTATTGGAATTTGAATAGGTATAGCATTACAATGAAGTCTATCTCTTAGAGTATTTACACACATATAAAAGTCTGCCCCAGTTGAATCCATTTTATTTACATAAACCAATCTTGGAACCCCATAGTTGTCTGCCTGCCTCCATACAGTTTCTGTTTGCGGCTCTACTCCACTTTTAGCATCTAGGACGGTAACAGCTCCATCAAGAACTCTTAAAGACCTCTCAACTTCTACGGTAAAATCCACGTGTCCTGGTGTATCTATTATATTTATAGCATAACCTTTCCATTTACAAAAAGTGGCAGCTGAAGTTATTGTTATTCCTCTTTCCTGTTCTTGGGCCATCCAGTCCATAGTAGCCTGCCCCTCATGTACTTCTCCTATTTTATGAGTTCTTCCTGTATAGAAAAGTATACGTTCCGTAGTAGTAGTCTTTCCAGCATCAATATGTGCCATTATTCCTATGTTACGGAACTTTTCTAGCGGATATTCTCTTCCCACTTAATTTTCCTCCTCGCAAGTGTAAATTTAAAATTTGATAAAACTGCTTTAGTAAAATTACCAAAACAGTTTCGAATATTAATACCTATAATGTGCAAAGGCTTTATTAGCTTCAGCCATCTTATGAGTATCTTCTCTTTTCTTAACAGCTGTACCTGTATTATTTGCTGCATCCATAAGCTCTGCTGCAAGCCTTTCTCTCATATACTTTTCTCCTCGTTTCCTTGATGCCACAAGGAGCCATCTTATTCCTAATGTCTGTCTTCTTTCTGGTCTAACTTCTATTGGAACTTGATATGTTGCACCACCAATTCTTCTAGCCTTTACCTCTAGAAGAGGCATTATATTATTCATTGCTTCCTCGAAAACTTCCATTGGTTCTTTACTTGTTTTTTGTTCGATTATATCAAAAGCTCCATAACAAATCTTTTGAGCTACTCCTTTTTTGCCATCTTTCATTATATTGTTTATCAACTTAGTAACAACTTTACTGTTGTATACTGGATCTGGTAGCACATCTCTTTTTCCTATATGTCCTTTTCTTGCCACTTTACTTCCCTCCTTAACAAAATTTAATTTAAGTTCATCGGTACTCGACTTTCAAGAAGCCGCAAAGTGCTTAGTACTTCTGCAAAATAAATATATATAAACGCTGAAGACATAGCACCTTTATCAACATTTTCTTAAGCTGAACTATTTCTGCTTAGGTCTTTTAGCACCGTATTTTGATCTTCCCTGTAGCCTGTCAGCAACCCCTGCTGAATCCAATGCTCCTCTTACTATATGGTACCTAACACCTGGAAGGTCTTTAACTCTTCCTCCTCTTATAAGAACAACACTATGTTCTTGTAAGTTATGTCCTATACCTGGAATATATGCACTAACCTCATATCCATTTGTTAATCTAACTCTAGCAATTTTTCTTAAAGCTGAATTTGGCTTTTTAGGTGTAGTAGTTTTTACCACTGTACAAACTCCCCTTTTTTGAGGACATTCTTTTAGTGCTGGTGCTGTTGATTTTGAAGCTACTGTCTTCCTGCCTTTTCTTATTAATTGACTTATTGTTGGCATATTCACACCTCCTTTAAAATAGATTTATAGTAACTTAAAAAATTTATAATAATTTATTGTTAAACGCTATTTAATTTATCCGAACGCTAGAATTAGCTAAGATTCCCATCTTCTTTAAAGTGGGAAATAAGCGCGGCTAACGTGCCTAAATAAGTTCTTCTAAGGTTCAGGTAGAGATAAGTATTTTTCTATAGCAAACTCTACCTGAGCCTAAGAATCACTTGATAAAAATTGCTATTTTAATATGGCAGCTGTAGCAGCACCTACATCTATACCACATAATTTACCTAATTCTTTCATAGTATCTACATAAACTAATGCCGGGGAATCCTGAGTAATTAATGTTTTTACGGACTGTATTATCTTATCATCGGCATCCTTAGCTATATAAACAGTTTTGGCATTATTATTTTTTATAGCTTTAACCGTTTGCTTCAAACCAACAACTTTATTTCCTGTAAGTCTATAAATCATTATTTATTCCCTCCTACAATACTATAGAGACAAAGTATGTAATGCTTTGTCTCTTAAAAAACATACAGATGTATTTTATCATTTTAGTATTACTATGTCAATAAATTATACATTAAGCTTCCAATTGATTTTCCTGCACTTCATTTTCTGTATTAATTTTTATTGATCTATACCTAGTCATGCCTGTTCCTGCCGGTATAAGTTTACCAATAATTACATTTTCCTTTAAGCCTAGGAGTGGATCTATCTTCCCCTTTATAGCTGCATCTGTAAGTACTCTTGTAGTTTCCTGAAAAGATGCTGCAGAAAGGAAAGATTCAGTAGCAAGTGCTGCTTTAGTTATTCCAAGTAAAGCCACTCTACCTTGAGCTGCACTTCCCCCACTAGCTTCTACTCTTGCATTTTCTTCTTCAAAATCAAATATATCAATCATAGTTCCTGGCAATAATTCTGTATCCCCTGATTCTTCTATTTTAATTTTTCTTGTCATTTGCCTAATTACCACTTCAAGATGTTTATCATTTATATCAACACCTTGAAGTCTATAAACTTTCTGAACTTCAGATAGAAGATAATTTTTAACTCCTTGAACCCCTTTTATTCTTAATATATCATGTGGATTTACAGATCCTTCTGTTACCTCATCACCTGCACTTATTAAATCTCCATTTGACACTTTGATTCTTGATCCAAATGGTATATCATAAGTTACTTCTTCTCCATTATCTGTAATTACAGAAACACTTCTTTTTTTCTTAGTCTCTTCCATCTTTACAGTACCTGAAACTTCACTTACTATAGCAAGACCTTTAGGTTTCCTAGCCTCAAATAATTCTTCAACTCTTGGAAGACCTTGTGTTATATCTGACCCTGCAACTCCTCCCGTATGGAAAGTCCTCATAGTAAGCTGAGTACCAGGCTCTCCTATACTTTGCGCTGCTATTATACCTACGGATTCGCCTATATCAATCTTCTGGGCAGTAGCCATATTCATTCCATAACATTTTGAGCATACCCCATGTCTTGATTTACAGGTAAAAACAGATCTTATCTTTACTTTTTTAATTCCTGAAGCTTCTATCCTATCTGCTAATTTTGAATCCATATAACTATTTTTTGGTACTATTATTTGGTGATTATTAGGATCTATAATATCTTCTGCAGAATATCTTCCTGTGAGCCTTTCTGACAAACTTTCTATTACTTCATTGCCTTCTTTTATTTCTGAAACATCATATCCTTCATAAGTGCCACAATCCTCTTCTCTAACTATAACATCCTGGCTTACATCAACAAGTCTTCTAGTCAGATATCCTGAATCTGCAGTTTTTAAAGCAGTATCTGCATTTCCTTTTCTTGCTCCATGAGTTGATATAAAATATTCTAATACATCTAATCCTTCCCTAAAAGATGCCCTTATTGGAAGTTCTATTATTTTTCCTGATGGATTAGCCATAAGTCCTCTCATCCCTGCTAGCTGTTTAATTTGACTTTTAGAACCTCTAGCTCCTGAATCTGCCATCATAAATATAGGGTTAAATTTATCCAAATTATTCATAAGCTCATCTGCTACATCTTCTGTAGTTTTAGTCCATCTTTCTATAACTCTCTGATATCTTTCATCTTCTGATATAAAACCTCTTCTATACATTTTTTCTATTTTATCAACTGCTGCATCTGATTCACTTAAAAGCCTTTTCTTAGCTTCAGGTACTTCCATATCCGAAGTAGAAACTGTTATTCCACTTATAGTTGAATAGTGATATCCTCGTGCTTTTATTTTATCCAGCATTATAGATGTTTTTGTAGCTCCATGTTTCATATAACATTTATTTATTATTTTACCTAAATTTTTCTTAGCTACAAGAAAATCAATCTCTAGTTTAAATTCATTCCCAGGTTTACTTCTATCTATGAATCCCAGATCCTGTGGTACACATTCATTAAATATTATTTTTCCTGCTGTAGCATCAATTATGCCACTTATATATTTTCCATCTATAATTTTTGTCATTTTCACTTTTATTTTAGCATTTATATCAATTTGTTTTAATTGGTATGCCATTATTACTTCATCTGGAAAAGAAAAGTATCTTCCCTCTCCTTTGGCTCCTTCTCTTTCTACAGTTAGGTAATATGACCCCAATACCATATCCTGCGTTGGTACAACTACTGGTTTACCATCTGAAGGTTTCAATATATTATGGGCAGCAAGCATTAAAAATCTAGCCTCTGATTGAGCTTCTACTGAAAGCGGAACATGAACTGCCATCTGGTCTCCATCAAAATCAGCATTATATGCTGTACAAGATAGTGGATGAAGTTTTATAGCCCTGCCTTCTACAAGTACAGGTTGAAATGCCTGTATCCCTAATCTGTGAAGTGTAGGAGCACGATTTAAAAGCACCGGATGATCAGATATTACTTCCTCTAATACATCCCAAACTTGAGCTTGAACCCGTTCTACCATTCTTTTTGCACTTTTAATATTATGAGCTAATCCTCTTTCAACCAACTTTTTCATCACAAAAGGTTTAAAAAGCTCAAGTGCCATTTCTTTAGGTAATCCACATTGATACATTTTAAGCTCAGGACCAACTACTATAACAGAACGTCCTGAGTAGTCAACACGTTTTCCAAGTAGATTTTGTCTAAACCTTCCCTGCTTACCCTTTAACATATCTGATAAGGATTTTAATGGTCTATTTCCAGGTCCAGTTACTGGCCTTCCCCTTCTTCCATTATCTATAAGAGCATCCACTGCTTCCTGAAGCATTCTTTTTTCATTTCTTACTATTATGTCTGGTGCTCCTAAATCCAATAATTTTTTAAGTCTATTATTTCTATTTATAACTCTTCTATAAAGATCATTTAAATCTGAAGTGGCAAATCTTCCTCCGTCTAATTGAACCATAGGTCTTAAATCTGGTGGTATAACAGGAATTACATCTATAACCATCCATTCAGGCCTATTTCCAGATTTTCTAAAAGATTCAACAACTTCTAACCTTCTTATTATTCTTATTTTCTTTTGTCCTGTGCTATTTTTTAAATCTTCCTTTAATACCAAAGATAATTGTTCAAGATCTATTTCCTCTAAAAGCTTTTTAACAGATTCTGCTCCCATGCTAGCTACAAAGTTTTGTTCTCCGTATTTATCTACGGCTTCCCTATACTCTTTTTCAGTTAGCAATTGCTTTTTTAATAGTTGAGTTTCTTTTGGATCTAAAACAACATAAGACGCAAAATATAACACCTTTTCTAAAGCCCTTGGAGACATATCTAAAATAAGTCCCATACGGGATGGTATGCCCTTAAAATACCATATATGAGATACCGGAGCCGCCAGCTCAATATGGCCCATTCTCTCACGTCTTACTTTTGCCTTAGTTACTTCTACTCCACACCTATCACAAACTATACCTTTATATCTAATCCTTTTATACTTGCCACAGTGACATTCCCAATCCTTTTGAGGTCCAAAGATCCTTTCACAAAATAAACCATCTCTCTCTGGCTTTAGAGTCCTATAATTTATTGTTTCGGGTTTCTTTACCTCACCTCTCGACCATTCTCTTATTTTTTCTGTTGAAGCTAAGCCTATTTGAAGTGCATCAAAGTTATTTAATTCAAACAAGGGTACATCCTCCCTTCCTAATGTTCATCATTAAAATCTTCTATTTTTAGATCATCTTTCAAATCATCCAAAGTCAAATCATCATAATCCAGATTTAATTCATCTTCCTCATCATTTTCTTCTGGTTCTTCATAATCGTTATCTTGAGATGATAAAACAAAGTCCTCATTTCCTTCTATATTTACATCTAAATTTTCTATTTCTTCATCTACAGACTCTTTTAATTTAATTTCCTGATTATCATCGTTTAATACCTTCACATCCAAGCACAAAGCTTGAAGCTCTTTTATAAGTACTTTAAAAGATTCTGGAACACCTGGTTCAGGTATATTCTCACCTTTTACAATTGCTTCATAAGTTTTCACTCTTCCAACTACATCATCTGATTTAACCGTCAGTATTTCTTGGAGGGTATGAGCAGCCCCATAGGCTTCTAATGCCCAAACTTCCATTTCACCAAATCTTTGACCTCCAAATTGAGCTTTACCACCTAGTGGTTGTTGAGTTACTAAAGAGTAAGGTCCCGTAGATCGGGCATGAATTTTGTCATCAACTAAATGAGCTAGTTTTAAAATATACATATATCCTACTGTTACAGGTCTATTAAAAGGTTCTCCCGTTCTCCCATCATATAGGATGGTTTTTCCATCTTCCCTATATCCTGCTTTCTTCAAACATTCTATAATATCTTCTTCTGTGGCTCCATCAAATACAGGAGTTGCTATATGCCACCCCAATTCACTAGCAGCCCATCCCAAATGAACTTCAAGTACTTGCCCTATATTCATACGGGAAGGTACTCCAAGCGGATTTAAACATATTTCAAGAGGTCTCCCATCTGGTAAAAAAGGCATATCTTCCTCTGGCAATACTCTTGATATAACACCTTTGTTACCATGCCTTCCTGCCATTTTATCTCCTACTGATATTTTTCTTTTTTGAGCTATATAACATCTAACTAGTTTATTAACTCCTGGTGAAAGCTCATCTCCATTTTTTCTTGTAAATACTTTTACATCTACAATTATACCTGCTTCTCCATGAGGTACTCTAAGTGAAGTATCTCTAACTTCTCTAGCCTTCTCTCCAAATATAGCTCTTAAAAGCCTCTCTTCTGCTGTAAGCTCGGTTTCTCCCTTAGGTGTCACTTTACCCACTAGTATATCCCCTGCTCTAACCTCAGCTCCTATTTTTATAATTCCTCTATCATCTATATCTTTTAATGCATCTTCTCCTACATTAGGTATATCCCTTGTAATTTCTTCTGGACCTAACTTTGTATCTCTAGCTTCTGATTCATATTCCTCTATGTGAATTGATGTAAATACATCTTTTTTTACAAGTTCCTCTGATATAAGCATAGCATCTTCATAGTTATATCCTTCCCAAGTTGTAAAACCCATTCTGATATTTTTTCCAAGTGCTATTTCTCCCAAATCAGTAGAAGGTCCATCAGCAAGAACTGTTCCTTGTTGAACTATTTCCCCTTTTTCAACTATAGGCCTCTGATTTATACATGTACCTTGGTTAGATCTTTGAAATTTAAGAAGCCTGTAAATATCAGTTCCCCCATCTGAATCCCTTCTAACTCTTATTTCATTAGCACACACATAAGATACTACCCCTGCATTTCTAGCTTTAGGAAGCACCCCTGAGTCTACCGCTGCTTTATATTCAATCCCTGTTCCTACTACAGGAGCCTGAGGTTTCAAAAGTGGAACTGCTTGCCTTTGCATATTTGATCCCATAAGAGCACGGCTAGCATCATCATTTTCAAGGAATGGTATCATAGCAGTGGCAACAGAAACCAATTGTCTTGGAGATAAATCCATATAATCAACATCTTCAGCAGGTACTACAATAACATCTTCTTTATCTCTAACTGTAATTTTACTATCTACAAACTTACCATTTTCGTCAATAGGTTCATTTGCCCTTCCTATTAAATACTCATCTTCTTCATCTGCAGTCATATACACAATTTCATTTGTAACTATTTTCTCTTTTTTATTTACTTTTCTGTATGGTGTTTCTATAAAACCATATTCGTTGACTTTAGCATAAGTAGCCAAAGAATTAATAAGTCCTATGTTAGGTCCTTCTGGTGTTTCTATAGGACACATTCTTCCATAATGAGAATGATGAACATCCCTAACTTCAAAGCCAGCTCTTTCCCTAGAAAGTCCACCAGGTCCCAGAGCTGATAATCTTCTCTTATGTGTAAGTTCTGATAAGGGATTAGTTTGATCCATAAATTGAGAAAGCTGAGAACTTCCAAAAAATTCCTTTATAGATGCAGCTACTGGCCTTATATTTATTAAAGCTTGAGGTGTTATTACCTCTTGATCTTGTATAGTCATCCTCTCTTTAACTACTCTTTCCATTCTTGAAAGACCTATCCTAAATTGATTTTGTAGTAATTCGCCTACAGATCTAAGCCTTCTATTTCCAAGATGATCTATATCATCCGTATGCCCCACTCCATAAGCCAATCCTAATTCATAACTGACAGTAGCATATATATCATCTCTAATTATATGTTTTGGAATCAAATTATGAATATTTTTCTTTATTTGCTCCCTAATACTTTCTTCGCTACTGTAATTATCTAAAATTTGTTTTAGGGCAGGATAGTATACACTTTCCTTTATGTTTAAATCATCTATATTAAAATCAATAAAATTATTTATATTTACAAAATTATTACCTATAACCCTCAATGTGGTATCTTCAATTTCAATATCTACCGAATTTATTCCACACTGCTGAATCTGAACTGCCTTCTCTCTATCTATCTTCTCACCCTTTTGAACAAGTATTTCCCCTGTTTCTGGGTTCACTACATCTCCAGTGGATATTTGATTCACAATTCTAAGATGAAGCGATAGTTTCTTGTTAAATTTATATCTTCCTACTCTTGAAAGATCATATCTTTTTGGATCAAAAAATAAAGATTCAATAAGTGACCGTGCACTATCTACTGTAGGCGGTTCTCCTGGTCTTAATCTTTTGTATATTTCAAGTAAGGCTTCTTCGTGGGTTTTAGTATTGTCCTTCTCAATTGTAGCCTTTAATCTTTCATCCTCTCCAAAAAAATTAGTAATTTCTGTATCTGTTCCATGGCCCATGGCTCTAACAAGAATAGTTATAGGTAATTTTCTTGTTTTATCTATTCTGACATATATTATATTATTAGAGTCAGTTTCATATTCTAGCCAGGCGCCCCTGTTAGGTATTACAGTTGAAGAAAAAAGATTTTTACCAGTTTTATCAACCGACACATCATAATATACACCTGGTGATCTAACAAGTTGGCTAACTATAACCCTTTCAGCCCCATTAATTATGAACGTCCCTTGCTCTGTCATAAGAGGAAAATCTCCCATAAAAACTTCTTGTTCTTTAACTTCACCAGTTTCCTTATTAAGTAATCTCACCTTTACCTTTAAAGGTGCTGCATAAGTAGAATCTCTTTCTTTACATTCTTCCACAGAATACTTAATATTATCCATATCCAACTTATACCCTACAAACTCTAAATTAAGATTTGCCGTATAATCTTGAATAGGATTAATGTCCTCAAATACTTCTTGAAGTCCTTCTTTTAAAAACCAGTTATAGGAATCTAATTGAACTTCAATCAAATTAGGCATATGGCCTATTTCCTTAAGCCTAGAAAAACTCATTCGCGTTCTTTTACCAACTCGGACAGGATGTACCATTGATTTTTCACCCCTCGTATAAACTAAAAATAACCAAAAACACCAACATTTATTTAATATGTATGTTTATGGATTTATTAACTGCCATCAAAATATTATACCCTATTTATTATAATTAATTCAAATTATGTTAAATTTTAAAGCATTGGAACTTAAATTCATAACTAATCAATGCGATTTATTATTTTATCACAGTATAAAAGTATTGTCAATGACAAAATTCCAAAATTTATTAAAACTATTAAAGAGGTACTTTGTATTAAAGCACCTCTTTTATAACATATTATTAATTTTTACTTCAATTCTATTTCAGCGCCAATTTCTTCAAATTTAGCCTTTATAGCCTCAGCATCTTCTTTACTTACAGCTTCCTTTAACGGTTTAGGTGCTCCATCAACTAAAGCCTTAGCTTCTTTTAATCCTAATCCTGTTACTTCTCTAACTGCTTTTATAACTTTTATTTTTTCTGAACCTGATGCCTTAAGAACTACGTCAAATTCTGTTTTTTCTTCTGCTGCATCTCCGCCGCCAGCTGCTGCACCACCAGCTACTGCTACTGGAGCCGCAGCGCTTACGCCAAATTCTTCCTCACATGCTTTTACCAATTCATTTAACTCTAAAACACTCATTCCTTTTATAGCTTGAATGATTTCTTCTTTACTCATATTATAGACACCTCCAAAATTTTTCTAAAATTAAGCTTCTTCTGATTTTTTCTTTTCTTCAATTGCACTCAATAAGTATACGAAATTTGACAATGGAGCCTTGAAACTTCCAAGTAATTTTCCAATAAGAACTTCTTTTGACGGTATAGTAGCAAGTTGTTTAACCTTATCTACATCAAATATTTCTCCCTGTACAACTCCACCCTTTAATTCTAGTGCTTTATATTTTTTTGAGAAGTCATTAAGAATTCTTGCTGGTGTAGTAGGTTCATCATATCCAAAGGCTATTGACACTGGACCCACAAAAATATCTTCTAGTTTATCAAAGCCTAATTCTTTTGCAGCTCTTATAGATAATGTATTTTTATAAACTTTATATTCTACACCTGATTCTCTTAACTCTTTTCTAAGATTAGTATCTTCTTCCACAGTTAATCCTTGGTATTTAGCAAATATTATACTCTCTGCTTTCTCCATTTTATCTTTAATTTCTTCAACTTTAGCTTGCTTTAACGCTTTATTTTGGCTCACTTTATAACCACCTCCTAACGGTCTAGAATATATTGCTTTAAGCATATATAAAAATCAAAAGCCTCCCTATAGACACAGAGAGACCACCTTTACTTTATATTGGAATCCTGGATAGGTTGGTTTTACCGTTACGCATTTTGCACCTATTGTCTAAGGAAAATATACTTATTCAACTTTTAACATTATATATAAACTGACTATTTATGTCAATATTATTCCAAAACCTTAACTGAATTTATTTTTATGCCAGGTCCCATAGTACTTGAAACTGCCACAGACTTTAAATATTGTCCCTTAGCAGCTGATGGTTTGGCTTTTATTATAGCTTCCATTAGCACACGAAAATTATCTAAAAGCTTTTGTACTTCAAAAGATTTTTTTCCTATAGGTACATGAACAATAGATGTTTTATCTACTCTATATTCAACCTTACCAGCTTTAATTTCTTGAATAGCTTTTGCCACATCAAAAGTAACCGTACCTGATTTTGGATTTGGCATTAATCCTTTAGGTCCCAATATTCTACCTAATCTTCCTACCACTCCCATCATGTCTGGAGTTGCCACTACTACATCAAAATCAAACCAATTTTCCTTCTGAATCTTTTCAACATATTCTTCTGCTCCTACATAGTCAGCTCCAGCATCCTCTGCTTCCTTAATTCTATCTCCTTTAGCTAATACCAAAACCCTAACTTTTTTACCAGTTCCATGAGGAAGAACTACGGCTCCTCTCACCTGTTGATCTGCATGTCTTGGATCTACTCCAAGCTTTATCGATAACTCTATAGTTTCATCAAAATTAGCTTTTGCTGTTTTTAATGCAAGCTCCATTGCTTCTAAAGGTGTATAGAGTGTTTTTCTGTCAATAAGCTTAGTACTCTCTTTGTATTTTTTTCCCAATTTCAATTCCTCCCTTGTGGTAATAACGGCATTACACCTTCCACTACACTTCAATTAATTATCCTTCTATAGTTATTCCCATACTTCTTGCAGTTCCTGCTATCATTTTCATAGCAGTTTCAACAGATGAAGCATTTAAATCTACCATTTTAGTTTCAGCAATTTGTTTAACTTGTTCTTCAGTAACTTTAGCAACCTTAGTTTTATTCGGTACACCAGAACCACTTTCTATTCCTGCTGCTTTTTTAAGTAACACTGCTGCAGGTGGAGTTTTCAATACAAAACTAAATGATCTATCTTGATATACAGTAATTACTACTGGAATTATTAATCCTTCTTGTTTGACAGTTTTAGCATTAAATTCCTTACAGAAGCCCATAATATTTACTCCATGTTGCCCAAGGGCCGGACCTACTGGTGGAGCTGGAGTCGCTTTTCCTGCTGGAAGCTGAAGTTTTATCATTCCCACTACTTTTTTAGCCATAAATATATACACCTCCTATAATGTGGTTATATAAGAAATCTATTTTATACCACTTATTTTTTAAAATTTAAATTTTATACATTATTCTATTTTTTCTATTTGATTAAAATCAAGCTCAACAGGAGTTTCCCTGCCAAACATATTAACTAAAGCTTTAACTTTTCTTTTTTCAATATTTATCTCTTGAATGACAGCTAAGAAGTTCTCTAGTGGTCCAGACCTTACCTTTACATTTTCTCCTACTAATATATCTACATTTACAAGTTTTTCATTAATGCCCATATCTTTTACTTCTTCATCAGTAAGAGGTACAGGTTTAGATCCAGGTCCAACAAACCCTGTAACTCCCCTAGTATTTCTAACTACATACCAAGAATCATCAGTCATTATCATGTGCACTAAAACATATCCTGGAAATATTTTTTTTAACGTTATTTTCTTTTTTCCATCTTTAATTTCAACTTGTTCTTCCATAGGCACCTGAACATCATCTATACAATCATATAGTTCTCTGTTTTCTATAGTTTTTTCAAGATTCATTTTAACTTTATTTTCATAACCAGAATATGTATGAACTACATACCACTTAGCTTTATCTGCCATAACTTTAGGGACAGAATAGTATCTTATCCCTTACCTCCTTATTCTTTCTTATTTTAAAATAGTTTTAACTAAAGAGTTCAACCCAAAATCTATCACCGCAACAATCACTACATAAATACAACAAAATGCAATAACAGCTATTGTTGCTTTCTTTACATCTTCTTTAGAGGCCCAAGTTATCCTTTTAAATTCCACCACTAATCCTTTAAAAAAATTAAAGAATCCCCCTTCAGGCGTAACTTGCCTATCAACTTTTTTGGCGTTATCACGTGCAGACATTTCGTTCACATCCTCAAAATTTTTAACCTGTGCATCTTAAATATTATTTAGTCTGTTTATGAACTGTATGCTTATTACAAAATGGACAATATTTTTTTATTTCTAATCTATTGGGATTATTCTTTTTATTCTTCATTGTGTTATAGTTTCTCTGTTTACATTCTGTACATGCTAATATCACTTTTACTCTCATTTCTTTAACACCTCCCAGGTAAAGTGTAAATATAAGTTCATATATACTCTATGTTCAACTAAAAATTCACCTTTAACTTAATACATTACTTAAACAATTTATCACAACTTAGTTTTTATGTCAATGCTATTGAAAATTATCAGGTGATTCTTGGGTTCAGGTGAAGTTTACTATAAAGAATACTAATCTACACTTTCAAAAGGACTAGGTCTAGAACCCAGTCCTTAACACACTTATTCAGACACTGTAGTAACAACACCTGAACCAACTGTTCTGCCGCCTTCTCTTATTGCAAATCTCAATCCTTCATGCATTGCAACAGGTGTTATAAGTTCTACATTCATATCTATATGATCTCCTGGCATTACCATTTCTACTCCCTCTGGTAATGATATTGACCCTGTTACATCTGTTGTTCTGAAATAAAACTGTGGTCTATATCCATTGAAAAATGGTGTGTGTCTTCCGCCTTCTTCTTTCTTTAATACATACACCTGACCTACAAATTTCTTATGCGGCTTTACTGAACCAGGCTTTGATAATACCTGTCCTCTCTCTATTTCTTCTCTCTGTATTCCTCTTAATAATGCTCCTATATTATCTCCTGCCATAGCCTGATCTAGAAGCTTTCTAAACATTTCTACTCCAGTACATACTGTCTTCTTCTTCTCTTCCTTTAATCCTACTATCTCTACTTCGTCTCCTATCTTAAGCACTCCACTTTCTACTCTTCCTGTAGCTACTGTTCCTCTTCCTGTTATTGTGAATACATCTTCTATTGGCATTAAGAATGGTTTATCTACTGGTCTCTCTGGAGTTGGTATATAAGTATCTACTGCTTCCATTAATTCATATATACATTTAGTTGCTTCTGCATCCTCTGGGTTCTCAATTACCTTCAATGCACTTCCTACTATTATTGGAACATCGTCTCCTGGGAATCCATATTCACTTAATAATTCCCTTACTTCCATTTCTACTAATTCTATTAATTCAGGATCATCTACCTGGTCTGATTTATTTAAAAATACTACTATATACTGTACCCCTACCCTACTTGCCAGTAGTATATGCTCTCTTGTCTGCGGCATTGGACCATCTGCTGCGCTTACTACAAGTATTGCTCCGTCCATTTGTGCTGCCCCTGTTATCATGTTCTTTACATAGTCTGCATGCCCTGGACAATCTACATGTGCATAGTGTCTAACTTCTGTCTCATATTCTACATGTGCTGTATTTATTGTTATTCCTCTTTCTTTTTCCTCCGGTGCCTTATCTATTTCATCATACTTTGTTGCTGATGCTTTACCTTCTTTTGCTAATACCATTGTTATTGCTGCTGTCAATGTTGTCTTGCCGTGGTCTACGTGTCCTATTGTTCCTATGTTTACATGTGGTTTTGTTCTCTCAAACTTTTCTTTTGACATTACTTCTTCCTCCTTGTTTGTTACACATTTTATTTAAGTAAACTCATCCTGGTGTGTTGTAAGAACTTCATAAAATTACCATATAAATTGGAGCCCATGACCAGGATTGAACTGGTGACCTCCACCTTACCAAGGTGACGCTCTGCCTACTGAGCTACATGGGCAATTTTAATTGGAGCGGAAGACGGGACTCGAACCCGCGACAGCCAGCTTGGGAAGCTGGTGTTCTACCACTGAACTACTCCCGCCTAAAACCTTTGTCTTTAATACCAATAAACGCTACATACCGATTATCAATTTTAATACAAGTATATTTTTTTGTCAATATGTATTTTCTATTTATTCAGGACAAACACATGAAATTTATTACCCTTTGATTCTAGACTATTTTAAAATTTAATAAATATATACAAAGATTATAAATATATTAAAAAATCAGCACTTATTCTTTAACATGCATTTATCCTGCCTATTTATTAATTAAGCATTTTTCTAACTTTCTTTTAACCCTTTGCAAAGCATTATCTATGGATTTAGCATGTCTATCCAAATCACAAGCAATCTCCTGATAAGATTTACCATCTAAATAAGACATAAGAACTTCCATTTCCAAACTAGACAGCACCTCACCTATCTCGTTATGTATATGCTTTAACTCTTCTCTACTAATTATTAATTCTTCTGGATCTGCAACTTTAGCTTCCGATAAAACATCCAATAAGGTTCTATCAGATTCTTCATCATATATAGGTTTGTTTAAAGAAACATACGTATTCAATGGAATATGCTTTTGTCTGGTAGCAGTTTTTATGGCTGTTATTATTTGACGTGTCACACAGAGTTCAGCAAAAGCTTTAAAGGACGATAATTTATCTGTTTTAAAATCCCTTATTGCTTTATAAAGCCCTATCATACCTTCTTGATAAATATCTTCTTTGTCTGCTCCAATTAAGAAATAGGATTTTGCTTTGGATTTAACAAAATTTTCATATTTATTTATCATGTATTCTTGAGCTCTTACATCTCCTTCTTTTGCTTGAATAACTACTTCCTCATCCAATTTTTCTTCAAAGGAGGAAATTTTCTTACCATTATAACCCATATCCACCAAGATATCCCCTCCAAAACAAATATAAAGAACATAAGTTAATTATACATTAAAATTAAATTTATAGTCAATAGATTTTAACGACTTTTGCGAATTTTTTCAAGTTTTTCCAGCATATCCTTTGCTATTCTATCCTCCAAAGTATGTTTTTGTTTAGAATATTTTTTCTCAATTTTGCTTTTTATTTTTGATTCTATCTGCTTAACTTCATGATAAAATTCAATAGAAGACATTCTCACAGCTCCTCTTTGAAATGTTATTTGTTGTTCTAAAGAATCAGAAGTTACCACAAATACTTCACTTCTCCGTCCTATTCTATTGACCGTTTTCTCTATAAAAGAATCTGCTGTTTCATTTTCTTTGGTAAATATCACCTCAACATTTTCGCTGACTTTTTCCCTTTTTTCCAAGCTTCCTACCACCATATGGGCATCAAATACTATAAAAATACTATATCCTTTATAAGCTGCATAATTACTTACAGTTTCTATAAGTTGCTGTCTTGCAGCTTCAAAACTATAATTTTTTATATCATTTAATTCAGGCCAACTATTTATTACATTATATCCATCTACAAAAATAATTCTCAATTTCTATCACTTTTTATTTTTTGCTTTAGTATTTCGTACATTAACATACCTGCTGCTACAGAAGCATTCAAGGAGGATATATTACCCATCATAGGTATCTTCACTAACTTATCACATTTTTGCTTGGTCAGCTTTGATATTCCTTTTCCTTCACTTCCTATGATTAAAGCTATGGAACTGTTAAAATCAACATCAAAGCAATAGTTTTCCCCCGTCATGTCGGCCCCATATATCCATATATTCTCTTTTTTTAGTTTTTCTATTATAGTATTTAAATTTGTAACTTTACATATTTTCATATATTCCACTGCTCCAGCAGAAGACTTATATACCGTAGGAGTTATACCAACATTTCTCCTTTTAGGTATTATAATTCCATGAACTCCAGATACCTCTGCAGTTCTTATTATAGCTCCAAAATTATGAGGATCTTGTATCTCATCTAATATAATTATAAAAGGAGATTCTCCTCTTTCTGAGGCATAATCCAGTATATCTTCCAATTCACAGTATTTATAAGGGATCACTTTTGCAATTACCCCTTGATGTACTCCTGTTTGAGAAATTCTATCTAGCTTTCTTTTATCCACTTTTTTTACAACTATATGTTTTTCCTTAGCAATTGCAAATATGGTATTTATGGAGCCTGACATATTTCCATCTAATACAAAAATTTGCTCTATAGTTACATTGTTGGAATTTAAAGCTTCCATAACTGAATTTCTTCCTTCAATTAAATCTTCCCTAAATTGGGGCTCACTTTTCAAATTTTCTATTTTGTTTTTATGCCTTAAAACATTATACTTATTTTTCATATCTCTACCTTTTAATTTAATCATTTTTTATCCTAAAATTCACCCTTATCATTCAAAGTGATTATAAATTCGAATAGGTAATTTAATCTATCCACTTCACCAGTTAAATATAAAAAACCTATCAAAGTTTCAAATCCCGTTGCAAATCTATATTCTTGTATATCTGCATTTTTAGGAACTGTTCCAGATTTAGCATTTCTTCCTCTTTTAAAAAAATAAAGCTCCTCCTCTGATAATTGCTTTTCCAATCTCTTTATAATTTCACTTTGAGAATGAGCCTTTACAAACTTTATGGCTTTAACATGGAGATTATGAACAGATATACTTTGAAACTTATTTATTAAATAAGTTCTAACAAGTACATCATATACAGCATCTCCTACAAATGCAAGTGTAAGGGGATTCAATTGCCTAATATCTACCTTATCAAATTTTATTTTCAATAAATTACTTTCCATTTAATTTCTCCTGATTTAAGTTACATAAATAAATTATACCCTTTTCCACCTTACTCCATCTGAAGTGTCTTCTAAAATTATTCCTTTATCTTTTA
The DNA here is from genome assembly GCF_000016505.1 of Clostridium kluyveri DSM 555. Taxonomy (NCBI): domain Bacteria; kingdom Bacillati; phylum Bacillota; class Clostridia; order Eubacteriales; family Clostridiaceae; genus Clostridium; species Clostridium kluyveri. Next base: position 192,710 of record NC_009706.1, on the reverse strand, counting down.
AATCATCTCTTATTTTATCTGCTAATGCCCAATTCTTATCCTTTCTAGCTTTTTGTCTTTTTTCTATTAAAAGTTCAACTTCTGTTTCTATACTTCCCCTTTTAGACTTCTGAAGTATTCCAAGAGGAGAACCTAATTCTCTTATTAGAGCAAGTGAATATTTAATTATTTCCATAGATGAATTTTCATCTATATTAGTATTTATATCTCTTATTAAATCAAAAATCACTGATATAGCATCTGCAGTATTAAAGTCATCATCCATCTTCTCTATATATCGTTGTTTGTAACTATTTAAATGTTCTTTATATTTTATTTCACTATCCAATATTCCATCATTCTTAACTTTACTTGAAAGTTCTTCTAAATTTATAATTGAATTACAAATTCTATCTAATGCTGATTTAGTAGAATCTAAAAGTTCAATACTAAAATTTATAGGAGTCCTATAATGACCGGATAACATAAATAACCTTATAACGTCTGGTTCATATTTATCCAAGATTTCTCGTGTAGTAAAGAAATTATTTAAGGATTTAGACATTTTCTGATTATTTATATTTACAAATGCAGAATGCATCCAATACTTAGCAAACACTTTGCCTGTTCTACCCTCACTTTGAGCTATCTCATTTTCATGATGTGGAAATTTCAAATCAGAACCTCCTGCATGTATGTCTATAGTTTCACCTAATATATTATACGCCATACAAGAACACTCTATGTGCCACCCAGGCCTTCCCATTCCCCAAGGACTTTCCCATGAAGGTTCCCCTTTCTTTTCACTCTTCCAAACTGCAAAATCCATAGGATTTTTTTTTCTTTCATCTATATCTATTCTAGCTCCTGATTGAAGTTGTTCAATATTTTGTCCTGAAAGCTTGCCATAATTATTAAACTTTTTTGCATTAAAATATACATCACCATCTACTGAATAAGCATAACCTTTATCTATTAAATCCTGTATAAACTCAATTATCTTAGATATATAAAGTGTAGCCCTTGGATTTACTGTAGCTCTTTTTATATTTAAAGCATCTGCATCCCTGTAATATTCATCTATAAATCTATCTCCAAGCTGCTGTACAGTTATGTTCTCATCATTTGCTTTCTTTATCATTTTATCATCTATGTCAGTAAAATTTTGTACAAAATTTACCTTATAACCTTTATATTCAAAATATCGCCTTACAGTATCAAACACAACAAAAGTTCTGGCATTACCTATATGGAAAAAATTGTACACTGTAGGGCCACATACATACATTTTTATTTCTCCTGGAATCAAAGGAACAAATTCTTCTTTTCTTCTAGTCATTGTATTAAAAATTCTCACTAACCTTTATACCTCCCTTAGTCTTATCCGTATACCATCTACTAATATCATATAATTAATATCATAAAATGTTTAATTTTAATTCCTTAAATATTTTATCACATTATTAGAACTTATTTAAGCCCCATTCATATACTGTCCATTATTCTTTAATATAAACAGAACCTGCAGCTTATATTAAGTACATAAAACTGCAAGGTTCCATCTTAAATTTATATATATTTATGTGTTTTAAATATATTTTCTGCTATAATTAAATCTTCAGGTGTAGTTATCTTTATATTATCATAACTTCCTTCATATAAATAAACCATATTTCCAAAGTATTCCGCTACTGTAGTATCATCAGTAACTTGAACTTTATTGTTTGCAAGTTTCTTATGGCAATCATAAATTAAATTATAGTCAAAACACTGGGGCGTTTGAACTATAAATAATTCCTTCCTTACCAACGTTTTATAACTAAATCCTTCTTTGCCTTTAATCTTTATGGTATCTTTAGGTACAACTCCACAGGCACAAGCCCCATACATATTAGAATATTTTATTCCATCTTCAATTATCCTATCTGTAACAAATGGTCTTGCTCCATCATGAATTAAAACTACGCTGCAATTCTCCAACACTTTTAATGCATTAAACACCGAATGCTGCCGTTCCTTTCCTCCGCTAACTATTTTAACCACTTTGTCAAAATTATACTTTTTAACTATCTCTTGTTTACAATATTCAATTTCATCTTCAGCACATACTAATACAATTTTATCCACTAATGGATTTTTTGAAAATACACTAATAGAATAATACAATATTGGTTTACCTTGAATACAAATAAATTGTTTATTAATTGGCATTTTCATTCTTTTTCCCTTACCTGCAGCTACAATGACGGCATAGTTACTTTTCATAAGGTTGTAACTCCTCTTTTTGTTTTGCAAATATCATTCTTCCCGCTGCAGTTTGTAGTACAGATGTTACTACTACATCTTTTGTTTCTCCTATAGACTTTTTTCCTCCCTCTATAACTATCATGGTACCATCATCTAAATAAGCTATACCCTGTCCTGATTCTTTTCCATCTTTAATTATCTGAACATTCATTTCTTCTCCAGGAAGTACCACAGGTTTTACTGCATTAGCAAGTTCATTTATATTCAGTACCGGTACTCCCTGAAATTCCGCAACCTTATTTAAATTATAATCATTTGTTACTACCTTGCCATTTAACACCTGTGAAAGCTTCAAAAGTTTACTATCCACTTCAGCAATGTTAGGAAAGTCTTTTTCATATATTTGGACATCAATGTTTAGTTCTTTTTGTATTTTATTTAATACATCCAGTCCCCTTCTTCCTCTGGTTCTCTTTAATCCATCTGAAGAATCTGCTATATGTCTCAATTCTGCTAATACAAAATCTGGAATTATTAATGGTCCTTCAACAAATCCAGTTTGACATATATCAAATATTCTGCCATCTATTATTACAGAAGTATCCAAAACCTTAGGATATACCTTTTGTTCACACTCATCTTTAACTTTCTTGTCTTTATTAATTCCTTGAACTCTCCTATACCCTATATTATATAGCAAGGACATAAGTTCTTCTCTCTTTCTTATGGCTATATTAGCTCCCAGAGCAGCCATAAGTATAGCTACCACCACTGCTAACATAGCTCCTACAATAGGCACCTTCGCCAATAAATTGAGAAATACTGATGATATAAGAAGGCCTATTAACGCTCCTACCACTCCTAATAGTATTTCTGTTGCAGGAAGTTTTTGAATATTTTTTTCAATATAATCCATAATCTTCATAATAACTGAATTAATCCAAGGTGATATTAAAAATAATATAATTCCAAAAAACAAAGTTAATAAAATTAAAAATAAGATCTTTTTTATAGGATTATCACTTACATAAAATATTTGGGTAAAATACTCAGAATTTATAACAACATCTCCTACCAAATATCCTAATATTAAGCCTATTATTGTAAAAAGCCCTCTAAGTATCTTTTTTAACAACAAATACACCTCCTTATACGTTAATTACATTTTTTTCATTTTATTTACTTAATATAATATATTAAGTGGACACTTTTTTCAATAAAACTAGTTTTATTTAATAAATTATTTACTTAAATAATTTATTTAATCAATATATCTGTATAAAAATAATCCTCAAGTAGCATTTTATATACAATTCCCCCTATCAATAATGGGACTATTAGTTTATTATATATATAAAGCAAATTTCATAGATTTATAAATACATTTTACGGAAACTATTGTTTATATAAGTTATATAGTATAATTTGTAATTTAAATATATATTTATTGTTAGTAAAATATGGTATTATAGAACTTAAGAATAAATTTATTTTACTAACAAATTTCTCTGACACTACATTTAAATATTGTAGATAATATGCTAAATCTATATAAGGAGTTGAACTGGATGAAAGATATAATATTTGACGACTTTCAAAATGCTGTAAATGAATCATTATTAAGACATAAGAGTATTTTAGATATAATTACTAAATTTCAAGAATCAAATGCCCGGATAAACAGAGCCATCGCAAAATCTGTTACCAATTGTGGATGCATAGAAGTTTGCGCTAAAAAACAGCACCTATCTGAAGACAACACTTTAAATATTGAATTTTTAAAAAATTGTTTAAATACACATACAAAAGGCTCTCTGTGTGATAACTGTAGAGATGTGATACAAAATGAAATAGGAAATAATCTATTTTATCTTACTTCTTTGTGTAATATACTTGATTTAAACCTATACGATATACTTTTAAAAGAATATGATAAAATAAATACTTTAGGAAAATATTCTTTTAGATAATTTTTAGCACAAAATAATATTTAATATTATTTTGTGCTAAAATTTATTATCTATCATAATCTGTTCTCTAAGTCTCCTCAACCCATTTTTTATTGCTCTAGCTCTAGCTTCACCTATTCCTTCAACCCTATCAAGGTCTTCATAAGAGGCTTCCATAATCTCTTTAAGTTCCTTAAAATTTTTAACTAGATTATCCATTACAGTAGCCGGTATTCTAGGAATTTTACTTAACATTCTATATCCTCTTGGTGATATAAGCGTATCAACCAATGGCACTCCCACATATCCCATAGCTCTAGAAATAAAATCAAGATTTAAAACATCGTCAGAGCTTATTTCTTGAATCTGCCTATATATTTCATCATAATCCATATCAGTTTGACAATAATCTCTTATCATAAATATTCCATCTCGCTCTACACTTTTAATAAGTTCATTTAATTGCATAGAAATTAATCTTCCTTCATTCCCTAACTCACATATGTATATTTCAATTTCAGATACTATTCTCATTACCATTTCAGTTCTTTGAATAGCTGTCATTACATCAAATAATGTAACTATATCTTGAAATTCAAGAATATTAAGATTATTAACAACTCTATCTAATACAGCTACATATTTCTCTAAAGTTTGAAGTGCCTGATTGGCTCTTCCAAGCATAACACTGCTGTCCCTCAAAACATATTTAATATGTCCCCTATATACCGTTATAACATTTCTTCTCTGAGAAATTGCAATAACTATAACTCCTGTTTGTTTGGCCACTCTATCCGCTGTCCTATGCCTTGTTCCAGTTTCAAAGGTAGGAATAGTTGAATCTGGAATAAGCTGAGTATTTGCATATAGTATCTTTTTTAAATCACTGCTGAGTATTATAGCACCATCCATTTTTGCAAGTTCATATATATAAGAAGGACTATATTCTGAGTTAATGGCAAATCCACCATCTACTACTTTTAATATCTGTTCACTATCTCCAAGCACTATAAGTCCTCCAGTTTTAGCTCTCAATATATTTTCGAGCCCTTCTCTAAGCTGAGTTCCAGGAGCTAAAAGCTTTAATATACTTTTAAGTTCCTTTTCTTTTTCTAATCTCAAAATTATCACCCTAATCAAAAAACTTTATTTAAGGATTCCTTCAAAGAAGATACACCTATAATATTTATTTTCTTATTATTTATTTTCTCTTTATTTCTACTTGGTATTAATATATTTTTAAATCCCATTTTTTCTGCTTCACTTACAATCCTATCGCAGAAAGATACTGGCCTAATTTCACCTGTGAGGCCTACTTCTCCTACTGCCAAAAGATTATCTAAACTCATTTCTTTAGATTTAGAACTGGATATAAGAGCCAGTGCTAATCCTAAATCTCCAAATGTACCTTCTAATTTGAGTCCTCCTACTACATTAGCATAAACATCACAATTATAAAATGGAATTTTAATCTTTTTTTCTAATACTGCTAAAATTAAATTTAATCTGGATATATCCACTCCTACTGCTGTTCTTCTTGGAATAACTGCCCTAGTCTCACTAACTAAAGCTTGTATTTCAACTAATATAGGTCTTCTGCCTTCCATTATCCCAATAACTATAGAGCCTTCTTTCTGAAAGTCCCTTTCTCCTAAAAATGCTGCAGAAGGATTAGATATTTGCCTGAGTCCATGCTCTGCCATTTCAAATACACCAATTTCACTTGTGGTACCAAATCGGTTTTTTACCGTTCTAAGTATTCTAAACTCTTCAGTTCTTTCCCCTTCAAAAGATAGTACCGTATCAACTATATGTTCTAATACCCTAGGACCTGCAAGTTCACCCTGTTTTGTAACATGTGCCACTATAAAAAAAGATATACTATTTGACTTTCCTATACGCATAATATGATTGGAGGTTTCTCTAACTTGAGATACACTCCCTGGCGCAGAACTTACATACTCTTTAAATAAAGTTTGTATAGAATCTATGACTACAAAGGTAGGTTTATTTTTTTCTATATGACTTTCTATTTTATCTAAATTAGTCTCAGAAATCACATAAAGATTATTTGATAAGGAGTTAAGCCTATCACCTCGCATTTTTATCTGCTCTTCCGATTCTTCTCCGGAAACATATAGTACTTTTTCATATTTATCTGCAATATTACTAGCCGCTTGTAAAAGTAATGTGGATTTGCCAATACCAGGAGCCCCCGATATGAGTGTAATAGAACCTCTAACAATACCTCCTCCAAGAACTCTATTTAATTCCATTATGCCGGTATCAAGTCTTTCATGCTCACCAGATTTTATATCATTTATGCTTTTTGGCATACTTTCAAATCCTAGATTTGAAAAACATGCTCCTTTAGTTGGTTTAAGTTCCTCTATCATGCTATTCCAATTATTACAACTAGGACATTTCCCTAACCACTTTGGAGATTGATATCCACATTGTTGACATATAAAGATAGTTTTCTTCTTTACCATGTAATTATCTCCTCCTATATAAGATATAATTATACAGTATAATTATATAGTTTTGTGAAAAATTATATAATTTTTTTAAAACTATTTAAAATTCCATAAAAATAAGCCCCATACTCTCTATCAAGAGTGGAGCTTATTTAAATTTGTTTTTAATCAACTTTATTAAAAGTCAACTCTTCTCCTTGAACAGCTACTTCCACTTTATCTCCTCTTTTAACATTACCCTTTAACATTTCTTCTGAAAGTTTGTCTTCTACGGTTTTAGTTATAGCCCTTCTAAGAGGTCTGGCTCCATAAGTTATATCAAATCCTTCTTTTGCTAACAATTCTTGTGCTTTTTCGTTGAAATTAATATCTATGTCCTTCTCTTTAAGTCTCATAGAAACATCATTTAACATAATCTTTACTATCTGTTTTAAATCATCTTCTTGTAATTGGTGGAATACTATAATATCGTCAATCCTATTTAAAAATTCAGGTCTAAAAGAAGTTTTCAACTCTTCCATTATATTGTCTTTCATTTTATCATATTCATCTTGTTTTTCATTATCACTTACAATAGTGAATCCCATAGATTTTTGCTTTTTAATGGTAGATACCCCTACATTGGATGTCATTATAATTATAGTATTCTTAAAGTTTATAGTTTTTCCTTTTCCATCCGTCAATCTTCCATCCTCAAGTATTTGCAGCAGTATATTAAATACCTCAGGATGTGCTTTTTCGATTTCATCAAACAGTACTACTGAGTAAGGATTTCTTCTTACCTTTTCCGTAAGCTGTCCTCCCTCATCATATCCTACATATCCTGGAGGAGATCCTATAAGTTTAGATACGGTGTGTTTTTCCATATATTCAGACATATCAATCCTTATAAGATTATTTTCATCACCAAACATAGCCTCTGCCAGTGCTTTGGATAGTTCAGTTTTTCCAACCCCCGTAGGTCCTAAAAATATAAATGAACCTATAGGTCTTTTAGGATCCTTCAGTCCAACCCTAGACCTTCTTACTGCCCTTGCTATAGATTTAACTGCTTCATCCTGACCTATCACCCTTTTATGAAGAATGTCTTCTAATTTTAGTAATCTCTGTAATTCTTTTTCGGTTAATTTTTCCACAGGTACATTAGTCCACTGTGACACTACAGAAGCAATTTTTTCTTCTCCTACTAATAATGTAGATACTTCTTTTTTAGTCTTCCAGTTAGTTTTTAAGCCTTCTAACTTATCCTTCAATTCTTTTTCTATATCTCTTAACTTAGCAGCCTTTTCAAAATCTTGTAATCTAATGGAGTCTTCTTTTTCTTTAGTTGCTTTTTCCAATTCAACTTCTAAATTCTTTAAATCCGGCGGAGCAATCAAATTTTGTATTCTTACTTTAGCAGCCGCTTCATCAATAAGGTCAATAGCCTTATCCGGTAAATATCTATCTGTAATATATCTATCAGACAAATTTACTGCAGCCTCAATAGCTTCGTCCGTTATTTTCACTCTGTGATGGGCTTCATATTTATCTCTTAAACCTTTCAATATCAAGACTGCTTCTTCTTTAGTAGGTTCTCCTACTAATATAGGCTGAAATCTTCTCTCAAGGGCAGCATCTTTTTCTATATACTTCCTATATTCATCTATAGTGGTTGCTCCTATACATTGTATTTCTCCTCTAGCCAAAGCCGGCTTTAATATGTTAGAAGCATCTATAGCTCCTTCTGCAGCTCCAGCTCCTATTATGGTATGAATTTCATCTATAAATAATATTACATTCCCTGATTTCCTTATCTCTTCCATAACTTTTTTAAGTCTTTCTTCAAATTCGCCCCTGTATTTGGAACCTGCTATCATTGAAGAAAGATCCAAAGTAACTACTCTTTTTCCTTTTAAAAGTTCAGGTATATTGGCTGCCACTATTTTTTCTGCCAATCCTTCTGCTATGGCTGTCTTACCTACCCCTGGATCTCCTATAAGACAAGGATTGTTTTTAGTTCTTCTGCTTAATATTTCCAAAACTCTCTGAGTTTCTTTTTCTCTACCTATAACTGGATCCAATTTTCCCTCCCTGGCCATATCAGTTAAGTCTCTGCCAAATTGATCCAAGGTTGGAGTAGGCTCTCCATTTTCTTTTTTAGAATTATTTGAACTAACAGATTGTTCTCCTGAAAGAGAATCTATAAGCTGTTTTCTTAATTTATTAAAATCAGCACCTAAATTATTTAAAATAGTAAACGCAACCCCTTCTGCCTCTCTAATCAACGCAAGCAGAATGTGTTCTGGACTAATATAGTTGTGATTTAAATTTCTAGCTTCAAATAAGCTCAACTCCAAAAGTCTTTTTGTTCTCGGAGTAAGAGGTATTTCCTTATTGTATAAATCAATCTCTCCTCTGCCTTCATACTCTTCTATAAAACTTCTTACTGTTTCTATAGTAATATTCATGTTATTTAAAAAGTTCTTAGCTATTCCATCCTCTTTCAATACTCCCAAAAGTATATGCTCTGTACCCACATAACCATGTTGGAGTGCTTGTGCCTCTTCTTGAGCATAAATTAATACCTTTTGTGCTCTTTCTGTAAATCTTCCAAACATCATAATGTATTTCACTCTCCTTTTTAAGCTGTGTTTACAGCCAATTTTTCTCTAACAAATTTAGCCCTATTAAAGTCTCTATCCTTATTTGATAGACTCTCTCCGTATATTTTCTGTATTGTAGCCGGCTGGGATTCCACCAAGAGTTTATTTAAAGTTATACCATTTACATCTTTAATTATCCCCATCTCTACTCCTAATCTTACATCTGATAAAAGCTTTAAACATTCACTTGAGTTTAGAAGCACTGCAGATTTCAATACTCCAAGTGCTCTATAAATTTTATCTTCTAACTCATATTTATATTTCTTCATAAGATTCTCTCTGGAAATTATCTCTTGATTTATTATTTGAAGAACTAAAGCTTTTAAATTACTTAATATCTCTTCTTCACTGCGGCCTAAAGTTACCTGATTGGAAATCTGATATATATTTCCTATAGCTTTTGAACCTTCGCCATATAATCCTCTAATAGTCATACCAACTTGAGCTAATGCATTTAAAAATCCATTTATTTGATTATTTAAAGAAAGTGAAGGTAAATGAAGCATGACAGAAGCTCTAAGTCCCGTTCCTACATTAGTAGGGCATGCTGTTAAATATCCTAGTTTTTCATCAAAAGCATATTCCAAATTTTCTTCTAACAAATCGTCTATTTTTTCACTTACATCATATACCTCCTCCAAATTTAGACCTCCTGTTATACATTGGATTCTCACATGATCCTCTTCATTTATCATAATACTTATGGTTTCCTTATCATCTAATATAAAAGCTGCTTTAGACGAATTATCTATCAAATTTTTACTTATAAGATGCTTTTCCAGATAAATATTTTTCTCATTATCATTTTTATCCCATAAATAATTACTCTTAAACTTTTCCTCCGTATTTGAAAATGTATAAAAGGCATTTTCTACATTTTTAATTACTTTTTTACTTTCTTCTATATTTAATTTATGTGAAAAGGGAATTTTAGCTAAATTTCTGGCTAATCTTATCCTACTGCTTATTACCAAGCCATAGTTATGATTTTCATAAGTAGTCACCCAATTATTCATAACTACTCCTCCTTTTTGCTGTCTTTATTTAAATGAATTTGTTTTTCAATCTCTTTTATTTTATCTCTTATAGTGGCAGCTTTTTCATATTCCTCTAAAGATACTGCTTTTTGAAGGTCTTCTTTTAATTTGAGAAGATTTTTTTTCTCTATAATATTTTTCCCTGTTTTTTTAGGAACTTTACCCGTATGATCTAAATTTGCCTGCACTCTTTTAATTATTGGTTCTAAAATATTAGTAAAATTTTTATAACACTCACTGCATCCTACAAGCCCCGTCTTTTTGAATTCACTATAGGATGTATTGCAGTTTTTACAACGTATGTCGAAAGTTTTGTATTGCTCATTATTTCCGCTACTCATATAATCCATAATTCCGCTTAAAATATTCTGAAATCCAAATGAAGAAACAAAATCTATTGAGGGTACAAAACTCAATTCTCCTTTTTCCTTTGCACACTTTTCACACAAATTGATCTCTTGTTTATGTCCATTTATTATTTTCGTCACATGAACTGTGGCATCATTTTTTTTACATATATCACAAAGCATATTATCACTCCCACACATGTAAATATAATATTATAATAATATTATATCACATATTTATCTATTAATAACAAATTTAGGGGTATTGAATATAACAAGCATCAAGGCTTTCAATATATCTGCTCTTAATTTATTCTTATTTTCCATCATAGTATTTAATGTTCTGTCATTTATAACTGCCTTTAATATTATGGTCTCTCTCTCTGTTATAATTTCTTCTTCAAATAATCCCTCTATAATTTGTGCTCCCGCATTATAAGTTATACTATCTCCTATTCTTTCTATTATAATATCAAGTAAATTCTTATTGCAGTTAATCTCTACTTTCTTTATAATTATATAGCCTCCTCCTCCTCGTTTACTCTCTATATAATATCCTTTATCCATAGTAAATCTAGTAGTTAATACATAATTTATCTGTGAAGGGGCACAACTAAAATGGTTTGCTAATTCATTTCTTCCAATCTGAAGCTCATCATTATTATTACTATTATTAAACATATCCTTTATAAATTCTTCTATTATATCTGATAATCTTGCCAACTTATCACCTTCTTGACTTTGACTTTCTTTGACTTTCTTTAATAATATTATTAATTATATATTAAATCAACATTCAAATATATTTAAATTCAGTATTTTTTAATCAAATACCAAATTTAAATATATTTTTCCCCATATTTCTAAGATATACTATGATTTTATATTGTATTTACACTTTTTATCTCTCCTAAATGTGATGTATCTCCATACAACAAAATATTATAGCATCCATTCTCTATTTCAACCTCACTTAAACTTGCTTGATGAATATAAGAACCTTCCCACAATTCATCTAAAGGTCTATTTTCAAAATACGCCATCATAATTCTTAATATTACAGTATGAGTTACAATTAGGATACTTTTGCCTTCATATTTACTAATAATCTCCTTAATTAGAGATACAACTCTGGTTTTTACCTGTGCAAAACTTTCTCCTGTATCAGGAACATATATCTTAGGGTTTGTCCAGAAATTATTAAGTTGTTCTGGATTTCTCTCTCGAGCTTGTTCTTTAGTTAATCCTCCCCATTCTCCTATATCTATCTCCATGAGTCTGTCATCCTTTATTATAGGTATATTTCTCTGTGCTGCTACTATTCTAGAAGTTTTTACCGCTCTTTCTAATGGACTTGAATATATTATATCAAAATTTATATTCTCCATTCTATTTTTTAATAAATTCGCCTGTTCAATACCTTTCTTAGTCAAAGGTGAATCTTTCATGCCGCCCTGCATTTTTCTCTCTATATTCCATATAGTTTCCCCATGTCTTACTAAATACAATTTAACCATATTATTTATCTCCTTTTAATTTAAGAAATTATATAATAAAAATTTATATACACTCTTATAATTTTTTATTATATCATATAATTCGCTAAAAATTATACTTCAATCTATATTTTTAAATGCTCTTATACAATGTCTGTTTCCATCGGAAACTTTACTTGAACTAATTACAAAATTTTTGTTCTCTAACATATTACATATAATTTTTATATTTTCATCATCATTTTTATCTATAATTATGGTTAAATCATCATCTCTATTCACTATTGACATATAATCTTGTATACTGCTATAATCTTGCAAAGCAATTTTGCCCATTATGTTCATTTTGTATTTTGACATAAAATCTCTCCTTAAATTAACTACATTATACTAGCCAATAAAATTATTATTTAATTTAGTAAATAAAAATATTCATATTACTAAACTTAAAAAGGACTGCTGCACTAATTTTTTCAGCGCAACAGTCTTCTTCTTCAAGCTTTAATTTATTCATCCTTAACTTTTACATTTTTCCTGGATTCTATTATTTTATTAGCTTGAGCAGGTGGAACTTCTTCATATCTTTCAAATCTCATAGTAAAATCTCCTCTAGCCTGAGTCATAGATCTCAAATCCGTAGCATATCTAAACATTTCTGATTGAGGCACTTCTGCTATTATTACTTGATTCTCTCCAGAAGAATTCATTCCAAGAACTCTTCCTCTTTTTTTGTTTATATCTCCTATTATATCTCCCATATAATATTCAGGAACAGATACCTCTAAATGTACAATTGGCTCTAACAGCACAGGTTGTGCTTCTAGAAGGCCTTTTTTATATGCAATAGATGCAGCTGTCTTAAACGCCATTTCTGAAGAATCTACAGGATGGAAAGAACCATCATGAAGAGTAGCTTTTAGCCTTATGACAGGATATCCAGCTAGAACTCCTTGACTTATGCATTCTCTAAGTCCTTTTTCAACAGCTGGTATATACTGCCTTGGTACTACACCTCCCACTATTTTATCCACAAACTCCAAATCATCTTCTCCATCTACCCTAGGTTCAAATTTAATTTTTACATCTCCATATTGTCCGTGTCCCCCAGACTGTTTCTTATGTTTACCTTGTACATCAGAAACTTTTTTTATAGTTTCCCTATAAGGTATTTTTGGATCTTGTAAGATAACATCTACACCAAATTTAGATTTCAATTTACAAGATATTATATCTGTATGTGTTTCTCCCATTCCAAAAATTATTACCTCTGCATTTTCCATATCCCTAGTCACTTTAAAGGTAGGATCTTCTTCCAATAATTTATTTAATCCACTTAATATCTTATCTTCATCATTTTTTGATTTAGGCAAAACTGCTTTTGCTATTACCTCTGGTGGAAATTTGATATCCTCAAACATAACAGGAGATGAAACTTCACATAGGGTATCTCCCGTACTTGTAAATTGTAATTTGGCCACAGCACCCAAATCACCTGCTATTATTTGAGATGCAGCTATTTGTTGTTTACCCTTTAAAAAATACATAGACCCTATTTTTTCACTTTTATCTTTTTTAACATTATACACCGTCATATCAGATCTAAGCTTTCCTGTCATAACCCTAAACAAAGATAACTTTCCTACAAAAGGATCTGCTATAGTCTTAAAAACAAATGCTGAAAAAGGTTCTTTTTCATCTATCTTAATTGTAACTTCAGAATTATCTTTTAAATTCTTAGCGATAATAGATTCCACATCTGCTGGAGATGGAAAACACTGAACTATATTCTCAAGCAGAGTTTCCACCCCTATTACATTGGCAGCAGAGCCACACATTACAGGGACTACATCTCCTTTAGTGCAGCCATTTATAAGTCCCGTATAGATATCTTCATCACTTAAAGTACCCTCATTAAAATATTTATCTAAAAGTTCTTCGTCTGTTTCTGCCACGGCCTCCATAATCATATTTTTACAATCATCAATTTTTTCCACAATATCCTCTGGAATATCAATATCCTTCATTGTTTTGCTTGTTTCATCAAATATCTTAGCTTTTCCCGAAATAACGTTTACAATACCCTTGAAATTATTTTCTTTCCCTATAGGATATTGTATAGGCACCACGGATAAACCAAACTTTTCTTTTAAATCAGCTAATACTTTATCAAAATCTGAATTTTCTCTATCTAATTTATTTATATAAAACGCCCTTGGAAGTTTTTCCTTATTTACATGATTCCAAGACTTTTCAGTTCCTACTTGGATTCCTGACACACCTGATACAACAATCATAGCTAAATCAACTGCTCTTAATCCTTGAAAAGTTTCTCCTATAAAATCAAAATACCCTGGTATGTCAACCAAATTTATTTTTATATCTTTCCATTCACATGAAGCTATTGAGGCTGATACAGATATTTGTCTTTTCTTTTCTTCTGGATCATAATCACTAGTTGTATTTCCATCCTCAATTTTTCCTAATCTGTCTATAGTTTTCGTATGGTAAAGTATCGCTTCTGTCAATGTAGTCTTTCCAGAACCACTATGTCCAATAATTCCTATGTTTCTTAAATTTTTTGTTGAATATGTTTTCATAGGCAATTCCTCCTTGTACTTTACATTTAATTTATATATTTTACTTCATTAATTATACTCTATTTATATAATATTCTACTTAATAATTAAAAATCCCTTTTAAAAATTAAATAATTTTCATAATAATTTTTATTATGCTTCTATTTTAAGCATATATTACATTTTATTCAATGATAAAATGTATTCAAAACTTCCATATAATATGTTTGAATACATATATTTCATTAAATGTATCGTAGAAAAATCTTGCTCTATTGGAACACTAGAAGAACTTATCCATGCGCATAGCAGTGCTCTTTCACTTTAAAGAAGATAGAAATATTAGCACTGGCAGCGTTCGGATAAATCTAAATATAAAAAACGAGTAACAAAATTGTTACTCGTTTTGGTGGAGATAAAGAGATTCGAACTCTTGACCCTCTGCGTGCAAGGCAGATGCTCTCCCAGCTGAGCTATACCCCCATATGGTGGACCTTCAGGGACTCGAACCCCGGACCAACCGGTTATGAGCCGGTTGCTCTAACCAACTGAGCTAAAGATCCTTATTCTTTATCCGGCAGCGACCTGCTCTCCCACAGGGCCTCCCCTGCAGTACCATGGGCACTGTGGAACTTAACCTTCCTGTTCGAAATGGTAAGGGGTGTTGCCTCCACGTTATTGCCACCAGATTTTCAAAGCGTTTTCTTACTACAGTTTTATATTATACTGTCATTCCCACCGCCTGTCAATACTTTTCTTCAGAAAATTTATATCCTCTGAAAATTGCACAGTAAATATTATTTGGTCAAGCCCTCGACCTATTAGTATCAGTCAGCTTAACATGTTGCCATGCTTACACCCCTGACCTATCTCCTCCTCTTCTCGGAGGGGTCTTACTGGCTTTCGCCATGGGAAATCTTGTCTTGGGGTGGGCTTCACACTTAGATGCTTTCAGCGTTTATCCCTTCCCGACTTAGCTACCCAGCTGTGCTCCTGGCGGAACAACTGGTTCACCAGCGGTCAGTCCATCCCGGTCCTCTCGTACTAGGGACAGCTCCCCTCAAATTTCCTACGCCCGCGACGGATAGGGACCGAACTGTCTCACGACGTTCTGAACCCAGCTCGCGTGCCGCTTTAATGGGCGAACAGCCCAACCCTTGGGACCTACTCCAGCCCCAGGATGCGACGAGCCGACATCGAGGTGCCAAACCTCCCCGTCGATGTGAACTCTTGGGGGAGATCAGCCTGTTATCCCCGAGGTAGCTTTTATCCGTTGAGCGATGGCCCTCCCACGAGGTACCACCGGATCACTAAGCCCGACTTTCGTCCCTGCTCCACCTGTGTGTGTCACAGTCAAGCTCCCTTCTGCCTTTGCACTCTACGAAGAATTTCCAACCCTTCTGAGGGAACCTTTGTACGCCTCCGTTACTCTTTTGGAGGCGACCGCCCCAGTCAAACTGCCCGCCTATCATTGTCCCGTGTCCAGTTTCATGCACTCCGGTTAGAATTCCAGTACTGCCAGGGTGGTATCCCAACGTTGACTCCAGAAATGCTGGCGCACTTCCTTCTCTGCCTCCCACCTATCCTGTACAGGTAATACCAAAATTCAGTGATAAACTGCAGTAAAGCTCTACGGGGTCTTTCCGTCCAATCGCGGGTAGCAAGCATCTTCACTTGCACTTCAATTTCGCCGGATTTGTTGTTGAGACAGTGCCCAAATCATTACGCCATTCGTGCGGGTCGGAACTTACCCGACAAGGAATTTCGCTACCTTAGGACCGTTATAGTTACGGCCGCCGTTTACTGGGGCTTAAGTTCTTGCCTTCGCTTGCGCTAAGCAGTCCCCTTAACCTTCCAGCACCGGGCAGGCGTCAGCCCCTATACTTCAGCTTTCGCTTTAGCAGAGACCTGTGTTTTTGATAAACAGTTGCTTGGGCCTTTTCTCTGCGGCCTCTTTCGAGGCACTCCTTTTCCCTAAGTTACGGAGTCAATTTGCCGAGTTCCTTAACAACAATTCTTCCGATGGTCTTAGGATTCTCTCCTCACCTACCTGTGTCGGTTTGCGGTACGGGCACATCCCTGCTCCATAGAGACTTTTCTTGGCAGTGTGAAATCAGATACTCGTCCTTGCGGACTCCCCTTCAAAGCCCAGGATTATCGGACATACGGCTTTTCCTTTATGTCCTCCCTCACTCCTTGGACACACATCCATTCGTGTGCACATCCTATCCTTCTGCGTCATCCCTTCTGTTCTTTTTCGCAAAAATGTGGTACCGGAATCTCAACCGGTTGTCCATCGCCTACGCCTTTCGGCCTCGGCTTAGGTCCCGACTTACCCTGGGCGGACGAACCTTCCCCAGGAAACCTTAGGTTTTCGACCAATAAGATTCTCACTTATTTCTCGCTACTTATGCCAGCATTCTCTCTCCTGCACTGTCCACCATTCCTTCCGGTATGGCTTCTCCCTGTGCAGCATGCTCCCCTACCGCCCTTTCAGGCCCATAGCTTCGGTGGTAAGTTTTAGCCCCGGACATCTTCGGCGCATGACCTCTTGACTAGTGAGCTATTACGCACTCTTTAAATGTATGGCTGCTTCTAAGCCAACATCCTAGTTGTCTTCGAAATCACACATCCTTTTCCACTTAACTTACACTTCGGGACCTTAGCTGTTGGTCTGGGCTTTTTCCCTTTTGACTACGGATCTTATCATTCGCAGTCTGACTGCCGGGATTCAAGTATATGGCATTCGGAGTTTGATAAGGTTCGGTAACTGTTGTCAGCCCCTACCCCAGTCAGTGCTCTACCTCCATTACTCACTCCCGACGCTAGCCCTAAAGCTATTTCGGGGAGAACCAGCTATCTCCGAGTTCGATTGGAATTTCTCCGCTATCCACAGCTCATCCCATGGTTTTTCAACACCAACGTGGTTCGGTCCTCCACGAAATTTTACTTCCGCTTCAACCTGGCCATGGATAGGTCACCCGGTTTCGGGTCTACGGCATACAACTCCCCGCCCTTTTCAGACTCGGTTTCCCTTCGGCTCCGTACCTTAAGTACTTAACCTTGCTGCATACCGTAACTCGCTGGCTCGTTCTACAAAAAGCACGCCGTCGTACTTTAACGTACTTCGACTGTTTGTGGACACACGGTTTCAGGTTCTATTTCACTCCCCTCCCGGGGTTCTTTTCACCTTTCCCTCACGGTACTCCTCCTCTATCGGTCACCAGGTAGTATTTAGCCTTGGGAGGTGGTCCTCCCTGCTTCCCACAAGGTTTCTCGTGTCTCGTGGTACTCCGGTACAGGTTATTTTGCTTCTGCTTTTCACTTACAGGGCTTTTACCTTCTGCGGCTCAACTTTCCAGTTGAATTCACTTAAGCTTCCACATTTTTTATCACCTGACCTCTACCCCGGAAACAAGTTTCCGGTTTGGGCTCTTTCCCTTTCGCTCGCCGCTACTTAGAAAATCGATTTTTCTTTCTCTTCCTCCGGGTACTTAGATGTTTCAGTTCCCCGGGTTTTCCCCTGCATACCTATATATTCAGCATGCAGTACCTATTGTTTTATAGGTGGGTTTCCCCATTCGGACATCTCTGGTTCTCTGGCTATTTGCGCCTACCCAGAGCTTTTCGCAGCTTATCACGTCCTTCTTCGGCTCCTGGTGCCAAGGCATCCTCCATGCGCCCTTTGTAGCTTGACCTGATAATTTAGTCCAAATCTTCGATTTGGTGCCTAAATTGCACTCCTCAGCCTTAGCTGAGTGAGTTTCATTAAAAAATTACTGCTAACTTCGCACAGCTTCGTCAAGCCTTTCCCTGCGGTGCTCATTTACACAAGTAAACTCTGCTCCTCACTCAAGTCCTTCCTCGCTCTGCCCGTTATCACTAATTTTCTTTGTCCTACGTAAATATAATTAAAACTTTATTCTCAATTATATTGATATAGGAACTACATCTTAT
Organism: Clostridium kluyveri DSM 555; assembly: GCF_000016505.1. Lineage (NCBI taxonomy): Bacteria > Bacillati > Bacillota > Clostridia > Eubacteriales > Clostridiaceae > Clostridium > Clostridium kluyveri. The sequence continues at coordinate 174,000 of NC_009706.1, read as the reverse complement.
TAAAATAAGCATAAACTCATTTATACTTACTACTACAAAGGTTATTTCTAACCTTAGCTTTACTTCTTTTATTTACTGTGCAATTTTCAAAGGACAAAACTCCAATTGTACAATGCTCAATTCACATTTCACAATTGAAAATACATAATTTATAAATACAATTTACAATTAATTAGAATAAAATGTCAATGTCTATTAATAATTACTCACTTTTTAAAAATTAAAAGACATTATTTGGTGGGCTTAAATGGACTCGAACCATCGACCTCACGCTTATCAGGCGTGCGCTCTAACCAGCTGAGCTATAAGCCCATATGGTGGAGATAAAGAGATTCGAACTCTTGACCCCCTGCGTGCAAGGCAGGTGCTCTCCCAGCTGAGCTATACCCCCAAATCAAAAATTAGAAGGATATAAATAATCCCTCAAAATTAAACAGAATAAAGGGCAACTTATTTATCTCAAATTTCAGCTTTTAAGGCAGGTTTTTTCCCGGCCTTTCGACTCCTTAGAAAGGAGGTGATCCAGCCGCAGGTTCTCCTACGGCTACCTTGTTACGACTTCACCCCAATCACTAACCCCACCTTCGGCCGCGTCCTCCTTGGTTAGACTACGGACTTCGGGTGTTGCCAGCTCTCATGGTGTGACGGGCGGTGTGTACAAGACCCGGGAACGTATTCACCGCGACATGCTGATTCGCGATTACTAGCAACTCCAACTTCATGCAGGCGGGTTTCAGCCTGCAATCCGAACTGGGGGCAGTTTTTGAGATTTGCTCCTCCTCGCGGTATTGCTTCTCTCTGTTCTGCCCATTGTAGCACGTGTGTTGCCCTGGACATAAGGGGCATGATGATTTGACGTCATCCCCACCTTCCTCCACGTTAACCGCGGCAGTCTCGTTAGGGTGCCCACCTTTACGTGCTGGCAACTAACGACAGGGGTTGCGCTCGTTGCAGGACTTAACCTAACATCTCACGACACGAGCTGACGACAACCATGCACCACCTGTCTCCCTGCCCCGTAGGGCTTCCTCCATTACGAGTCATTCAGGGGATGTCAAGTCCAGGTAAGGTTCTTCGCGTTGCTTCGAATTAAACCACATGCTCCGCTGCTTGTGCGGGTCCCCGTCAATTCCTTTGAGTTTTAATCTTGCGATCGTACTTCCCAGGCGGAGTACTTATTGTGTTTACTGCGGCACAGGGGGGGTCGATACCCCCTACACCTAGTACTCATCGTTTACGGCGTGGACTACCAGGGTATCTAATCCTGTTTGCTACCCACGCTTTCGTGCCTCAGCGTCAGTTACAGTCCAGAGAACCGCCTTCGCCACTGGTGTTCTTCCTAATCTCTACGCATTTCACCGCTACACTAGGAATTCCGTTCTCCTCTCCTGCACTCTAGATATCCAGTTTGAAATGCACTGCCCGGGTTAAGCCCGGGTCTTTCACATCTCACTTAAATATCCGCCTGCACACCCTTTACGCCCAGTAATTCCGGACAACGCTCGCCACCTACGTATTACCGCGGCTGCTGGCACGTAGTTAGCCGTGGCTTCCTCTTCCGGTACCGTCATTATCGTCCCGGATGACAGAGCTTTACGATCCGAAAACCTTCTTCACTCACGCGGCGTTGCTGCATCAGGGTTTCCCCCATTGTGCAATATTCCCCACTGCTGCCTCCCGTAGGAGTCTGGACCGTATCTCAGTTCCAATGTGGCCGTTCACCCTCTCAGGTCGGCTACGCATCGTCGCCTTGGGGGGCTTTTATCCCTCCAACTAGCTAATGCGACGCGGGCCCATCTCAAAGCGGATTGCTCCTTTAAGGTATTTATCATGCGATTTTTACCTTCTATGCGGTATTAATCTCCCTTTCGAGAGGCTATCCCCCTCTTTGAGGCAGGTTACCCACGTGTTACTCACCCGTCCGCCGCTATCCCACCCCCGAAGGGGCTTCCTCGCTCGACTTGCATGTGTTAGGCACGCCGCCAGCGTTCGTCCTGAGCCAGGATCAAACTCTTATTTTAAAAGTTTTATTTGACTCTGTTGAAAATTACTATTAGCTTCGCCCAGCTTCGTTAAATGCCTCATTCCGGTGCTCAATTACATAAGTAAGTTCCGCTCCTCATTCAGCCTTTTCCTCGCTGTACTCGCTACTAGCAATTTTAGTATATCTCTTCCAGTAAAGTACCGGATAAACATACTTCATTACGAAATTACTCTCTCTACTGCTCTCGCAGCTCAAAAGAATTGCTGGTTTATTCTTAATAAATAAGTTTACCTATCTTCCTCATTCTGTTTAATTTTCAAGGATCATATGCCATTTCTCTTCAATGGCTTTTGTAGTTTATCATATATTCTCAACTTTGTCAATAAATTTAAAAAGGTTTTTTATATTTTTCATAAACATAAGCCACTTATGAACTTAATGACATTTGATATAATACCACAACTTAATTTTTGTTCTATACACATAACCATCATATATTCTACTTATCTAATTAATTCTACTAATTTCTACAAAAAACTATTATATTCATATAAAGATACGCTAGGAAACGTTATCGTATATACTTTACATTAACTCTAAATAAAAAAGAAAAACTTACTGTAAAAGTTAGTCTTTCTTTTAAAATACCCTCTACTAATTACATATCATTCACTATTTCTTTAAACATATTTCCTCTTATTTCAAAATTAGCAAACATATCAAAACTAGCACAAGCAGGAGACAAAGTAACTACATCACCCCTACATGATACTTTCCTTGCTGAATTTACAGCTTCAACTAAAGAATTGGCCATTATGATTGGTATGTGAACATGTTTTTTAAGTTCAAGATTTTCAAAGGCTTCTTTTATTTTATATTTCGTAGCTCCCATAAGTACTAAAGTTTTAATTTTCGAATATCCCTCTTCTGCTAAGATATCAAAAGGTATTTTTTTATCATATCCACCAGCTATTAATATTACAGGTTTTTCAAAAGCTTTAAGACCCGCTAATGTCCTAGTAGGACTTGAAGCGATAGAATCATTATAATATTTTACTCCGTTTATTTCTCTTACAAATTCACATCTATGCTCTACTCCTGAAAAAGTAGTAGCAATTTCTCTCATACTTTCAATATTTACATCATCTTTTAGAGCACAAAAAGCTGCCAAAAGATTTTCTACATTGTGCATTCCTTTAAGCTTAATTTCTGATAGTTTACATACTTCATCTCCATCTATACACAAACTATCCTTATTTAAATATCCTCCTTTATTTAACTTTTCTTTAATGCTAAATTGTCTTACTTTTCCCAAAGCTTCTCCTGTCATAGAATTTGTTAACTCATTGTCTTTATTTAATACTAATAAATCTGAATTAGACTGATATTTAAATATATTCTTTTTAGCCATTATATATTCTTCCATATCTTTATGAATATCCAGATGATTAGGACTTACATTGGTTATAACTGCCACTTCAGGTGAAATATTCATAGTCATTAATTGAAAACTGGACAACTCAATTACAACTCTATCATCAGGTGTTATTTCTTCTACCTCAGAAAATAAGGGAGTACCTATATTTCCGCCTATCCAACTTTTATATCCCTGCTTTTTCAAAATATTATACATAAGCGTAGTAGTTGTGGTTTTTCCGTCACTTCCAGTTACACCATATATTTTAGCAGGACAATATCTAATAAATTCTTCCATTTCAGATGTTATATAGGCACCCTTTTCTTTAGCTTTTACAAAGGCTGGACTATCTATCCTCATGGAAGGTGTTTTAAATATTATATCAAAATCACTTAAATCATTAAGATATTTTTCACCCAATACCAAATCTACATTTTTTTCTTTTAATTCTCTAGCTACCTCTCCAATCTCATCTGGACTTTTTTTATCGAAAGCACTCACTCTAGCACCTAATTTTAATAAAAAATCAATTAAAGGTTTATTACTTATTCCTATTCCCACTACCCCTATTTTTTTACATTTTATGAATTGTTTAAAGTCATCAAAATTTCTTTTCATTTAAAAACCTCCAAAATAAGCCTATTACAATCAAATAATTCAAGGGTTCAGGTGAGTTCACTTATGAGAAATGTTTTTCTTCATCTAACCCTTACAACAACTTACCCAAACACGCAGCAGTACTCATCTCTCATTTAAAAAGATGGGAATATATCTAATTGCTGCCTTTGGATAAACCTATACCTGATTATATAATAACATAATATTTTATAAAAGCATATGATGGCAATGCAAATATTGGAAATAAAACAGATATGATTTTATGAAAAATATAATATATATCTATATTTAAGATGAAATTGTCTAGTAAAATCAAAATTATATGAAAATACTTAATTTAATGATTTTATATTTCACTATTGAAAATTATCATTCACTTGTGATATACTCTAGTTGTGTCGTAAGAAAACATTAATATAATTCCCCAAGTTTTAATTAAACATATAACATATCCCCATGATTAAACCCTAATTTACCGGACGAAAGTCCGGTAAATTTTTGCTGTAGAATACTTATTGACATGCAATTAAAATAGCTTATAGTAAATACTGATAATAAATAAAAATAGCATCATGCCAATTTCACTGTCTCTTATAAAGATAATAAAATTAACATGATACACCTATTAAAACTGTATTTTTTCTTTTATGAAGTCTTTCAATTCATCTATTTTTACTCTAAATTGTTTCATAGTATCCCTATCTCTTATAGTAACAGTATCATTATCCATAGTATCAAAATCTATAGTTATACAATATGGCGTACCAATTTCATCTTCTCTTCTATATCTTTTGCCTATACTCCCAGCATCATCATAATCCACATTAAAATCTTTCCTCAGCATATTATAAACATCCAGAGCTTTCTCCGACAATTTTTTACTTAAAGGTAAAATCGCGACTTTAAAGGGAGCTATGGCAGGATGAAAATGCATTACCGTTCTTACATCTCCTCCTTCTAGTTCTTCTTCATCATAGGCATCAACTAAAAATGCAAGTACTGCTCTGTCAGCTCCTACAGAAGGTTCTATACAATAAGGTATATACCTTTCATTAGTAACTGGATTTAAATAAGTCATGTCTTTTCCCGAACGATTTTGATGTTGAGTTAAATCATAATCAGTTCTATCTGCTATACCCCAAAGTTCTCCCCATCCAAATGGAAATAAATATTCAATATCTGAAGTGGCGTTACTATAATGAGAAAGTTCTTCCTTTTCATGGACTCTAAATCTTATATTCTCTTCTTTTATACCGAGTTTCAATAAAAATTTCCAGCAATACTCCTTCCAGTAATTATGCCATTCTAAATCAGTACCAGGTTCGCAGAAAAATTCCAATTCCATCTGTTCAAATTCCCTAGTTCTAAAAGTAAAGTTTCCTGGAGTTATTTCATTTCTAAAAGCCTTTCCTATCTGAGCTATTCCAAAAGGTATTTTTTTTCTACTTGTTCTCTGGACATTTTTAAAATTCACAAATATCCCCTGTGCTGTTTCTGGCCTTAAATATATTTCTGCTTTCGAATCCTCCGTAACTCCTTGAAAAGTCTTGAACATAAGATTAAACTGTCTGATGTCTGTAAAATTTGTTTTTCCACAATCAGGACAAACAATGTTATTATCATCTATATACTCTTTTAATTTTTCATTGTTCCAACCATCTGCACTAGCTTTTTCTACACCCTTTGAAGTCATGTGTTCTTCAACTAATTTATCAGCTCTAAATCTTGATTTACATTCTTTACAATCCATAAGTGGATCTGAAAAATTTCCTACATGACCTGAAGCAACCCAGACTTCATTATTCATAAGTATAGCACAGTCTATACCCACATTGTACTGACTTTCATGTACAAACTTTTGCCACCACGCTTTTTTTACGTTATTCTTTAATTCTACTCCAATAGGACCATAGTCCCATGTATTAGCCAATCCTCCATATATATCCGATCCTGGATATACAAATCCCCTATTCTTAGCTAAAGCTACTATCTTATCCATAGTTTTCTCAAAAGGCATAAATTATTTCTCCTTCCCGTAATCAATTTAAATTATATTTAGATTTTTAAGTATAAAAAAAGCCCGCCTTCAAGGGACGAATTTCATATCCGCGGTTCCACCCTTTTTAGCACAAGCTCATCTTTTAAATATATAACTCCAAAGTTCCTTCACAATAAAATCTCAGTTGTTCACACCATCCACAACTTCTCTTTCCACCTAGAGACTTAAATTGTTACTATCCTTTATCAAAGCAACCTATTAAATTATAGTACCTATCTGTTAATTACTACATGTAAATATAACTAAGTAAGCTTTTAACCATTACAAAAAATAAAATGGCTCCGTGGAGAGGATTCGAACCTCCAGCCCTTCGGTTAACAGCCGAATGCTCCACCATTGAGCTACCACGGAAGAACTCACATGTATTATTATATCACGCAATTTAAAAAATGCAATATTTTTTTACTAATAAATCTAAAAATTTATGGATTTTAAATTTTTATGCTATAACATCAAGTGATTCTTAAATTAAGATAAAGTTTACTTGTTAAGGAATATTTTCTACTGTTGACTTGGCTTCATAGTAGGAAATAATATGACATCTCTTATAGAATAAGAATTCGTAAGAAACATTATAATTCTATCCAGACCTATTCCAAGTCCTCCCGTAGGAGGCATACCTATTTCAAGAGCATTTATAAAATCTTCATCCATCATATAAGCTTCATCATCCCCTAATTCTCTTTCTCTTATCTGCTGCATAAATCTTTCCCTCTGCACTATAGGATCATTTAACTCTGAATATGCATTACATACCTCTCTACCAAATATAAAGCCCTCAAATCTCTCAGTATATTTATCATTTCCTCTTTTCTTTTTAGTTAAAGGTGATATTTCAACAGGATAATCCATTACAAAAGTTGGTTGAATAAATTTATGTTCACAAAATTCTTCAAACATTCCTACTAATATATCCCCTTTTGTACAATCCTTTAATTCTTTTTTAAGTTCAATATTTTTTTCAACAGCAATCTTTCTAGCTTCGTCATCACTTTCAACTTCATTAAAATCTACTTTCGTAAATTGTTTAACTGCATCTACCATAGTAATTCTATTCCAAGGAGGCTTAAAGTCTATTTCCGTATCCTGATATATAACTTTTGTAGTACCAAGCACCTTTTCACATACATATGCCAGCATATTCTCAGTTAATTCCATCATATCATTATAATCTGAAAAAGCTTCATATAATTCCATAGCTGTAAATTCAGGATTATGCCTTACATCTATTCCTTCGTTTCTAAAATTTTTACCTATCTCATATACCTTTTCAAATCCACCTACTATTAGCCTTTTTAAATATAATTCAGTTGCTATTCTTAAATACATGTCTATATCCAAAGCATTATGATGAGTTATAAATGGCTTAGCAGCTGCTCCTCCAGCTATTGATGACAGTATTGGTGTCTCTACCTCTATGTAATCTCTACCATCTAAAAATTCTCTTATAGCTCTTATTACAGCAGTCCTCTTTAAAAAGGTATCTCTAACATCCTGATTTATTATCAAATCTACATACCTTTGTCTATACCTTAAATCTGGATCCTTAAGTCCATGCCATTTCTCTGGAAGAGGTTTAAGTGATTTAGCTGCAAGTTGAAAATCCGTAATATGAATTGATACTTCTCCGGTCCTAGTCTTAAAAACCTTGCCACTTACAGATAAAATGTCTCCTATATCATAGGATTTATATTCCTTTAATTTTTCTTCTCCTACATCATTTATCTTTATATACAGTTGAATTTTACCATATCTATCATACAAATCTGAAAATCCAGCCTTTCCATGAACTCTTTTAGACATTAGTCTTCCAGCCACAGTAACATCCGTGCCATCTAAAGTTTCATAGTTATCTTTTATTTCTTTTGAAGTATGGGTTCTCTCAACCTTATATACCTCAAAGGGATCTTTATTTTGCTCTTGTAAATTTTTAAACTTTTGTATCCTCTCCCTTATCAATTGATTGAAATTCTCTTCCAGTACATGTAAATTTTTTTCCTCTTTTGCCATTGATATTACCCTCCAAATTATCTTCTTATATTAAGTATCTTGTACTTACTAACTCCATCTGGGACCTGTATTTCAATTACATCTCCAGGTTTTTTCCCCACAAGTCCTTTACCTACAGGGGATTCATTTGATATTTTATTATTAATAGGATCTGCTTCCGCAGACCCCACAATTAAGTATTCTACTTCTTCATCTAAATCATAATCCTTAACTTTTACAATTGAGCCTATACCTACTATATCTAATGGAACCTCATCTTCATCTACCATGCTGGCATTCTTAAGCATATTTTCTAGTTGTACTATTCTACCTTCTACAAATGCTTGTTCGTTTTTAGCACTATCATATTCTGAATTTTCACTTAAATCTCCAAAGGAAAGAGCTACTTTAATCTTTTCAGTGATTTCTTTTCTCTTGACTGTCTTTAAATATTCTAATTCATTTTCCAGCTTTTTTATGCCTTCATAGGTCATAACATATTTTTTTAATCCGCTCATTCTATTCTCCCCTTTTAATAATTTATAAAAATTCTCCTATACCCCATTAATGTCTTAAAATCTTTAATATATCTTGCCTTATTTACGCTAATTATCATTTAAGTAATTATAAAACAGCACTATTACAATGTCAACATTTTCAAAATTTAATTAAAATATTATAGATTTCAATATATCTATAATATTAATACATTTTTATTAAACTTTATTTTGTCTAAAAATATGCCATTATAATTTAAAGATTTTTTTACATCTCGCTCATCCATCTGTGAAAGTATAGATCCTAAAAGTTCAAATGATACTTCTTTATATTTAAATTCCCAAGGAACTTTATAGCTAATATCGTTTACTATATTATTATTACTATATGGTATATAACTATTATCTACATACCACACATATTTATTATTACTCATAGTTATTCTTCTAGATGTTATTATAAAATCTGCATTTTTAAAAGAAAATTTTATATCAGAAGTAATTATAGGTGTAACTCCATAATTTGCTATAATATATTCGCTTATATCATTTACTTTTGTGATCTTTTTAGATATAAGTATTATATATTTAGCTTCCCTAGATAAATAACATATAGTATCAAATAAAATAGGATCTGCAGCATCATAAACTGCCATACAACTACATCTTATACTCTTTTTTTTATTTCTGAGTATAATTTTAGAACTTTCCACAATACTAAAAGCCATTAACTTTTTCTGAAATTTACTATATAGAGTATAATCTAAATATCTATATACTTTAGGTGCCAATTCTATATCTTTAATTTTACACATTTTTTTAGCTCTTAAGATATTACTATTATATGAATTTATATTAATATTAGGAGGAAATTTTACATTTTTAATTTTTAATTTCAATTCTTTTATGAAAAGTTCTTCTTTTACTCTCATTTTAAATCTATCTTTTATGTTTCCCCAAAAACTATTATCATCATAAAATTTAGCCATATTGGAATCAGCATATAGGATTGATTTCACATTCTATATTCTCCTTAAATTACTATACAATACTATATTATTCCTATATCAAATTAAAAATTACAACATAAATTTGTATTGATTTAAAATTTCAAATACAATTTCACTGCGTTCTTCACAGTTAATTTTCTCTTTTATTTCCTTACTGTTTTTTAGACCTTTTATATACCACCCTATTTGTTTTCTCATTTCTCTCACAGCCTTATACTCTCCATTATAATAAATAGCCCTATTATAATGTTCTATGCACATATCTATTTTTTGCTGTGGAGTAGGATAGGTGATAGACCGAGAATTTTTATTTTCATATATCTGAGAAAATATCCATGGATTTCCCAAGCTTCCCCTTCCAATCATTATGCCATCACATTTAGTAAATTCAAAAAGTCTACTTGCATCTTCTACAGTAAATACATCTCCATTACCAATTACGGGAATTTTAATTGATTGTTTTACATCACTTATTATATCCCAATTTGCTTTGCCGTTATACATCTGAGTACTAGTTCTCCCATGAATAGTTACAGCATCTGCTCCCGATTGTTCCATAATTCTAGCAAAATTTACAGCATTTATACTCTCAGAATCAAAACCAATCCTCATTTTTACAGTTACTGGCTTTAAAGATGCCTTTTTTACTTCTTTTACTATTTCCGATGCAAGCTTTGGATTCTTCATAAGTGCAGAACCTTCTCCATTTCTTACTATCTTAGGAGCTGGACAACCCATATTTATATCTACCATACAAATATCTTTATTTTCATTAAAATAATCACAGGCTTTAGCCATTATGACCGGATCATTCCCAAATATTTGGACTGCTATGGGTGCTTCTACTGGAGATACAATTAACATACTTTCCGTAGCCTTGCTACCATAAAATAAAGCTTTGGCACTTATCATCTCAGTATAAACAAGTCCACATTTAAATTCTATACACAATTCTCTAAATGCCCTATCCGTTATACCTGCCATAGGAGCTAAAAATACATTGTTTTCAAATTCTATTTCTCCGATTTTCATTATCATACCTACTCTTTGTTCTTTTCATAGATTAATCTAAGCCCTGTTAAAGTCAATACAGAATCAATTATATCTATGGATTTTGTTCCTTCATTTATGAGTTTAGCAAGTCCTCCTGTAGCTATTACCAAAGGTTCTTCTTCTCCTAAATCCATCATTTCCATTTTCATCTTTTTAACTATATAGTCCACCTGACCAATATATCCATATACTATACCAGATTGCATACTAGAAACCGTATTCTTTCCTATAATATTTTGTGGTCTTATTATCTCTACTCTTGGAAGTTTAGCTGCCATCTCAAAAAGAGCAGAAGAAGATATTTTTATGCCTGGACATATAGCTCCTCCTAAATAATCTCCTGCAGATGTAACTGCACAAAATGTAGTAGCTGTTCCAAAGTCTATAATAATTAGGGATCTATTATAGATTTCATGGGCAGCCACAGCATTTACTATCCTGTCAGCCCCTACTTCTCTTGGATTATCATATTTCACATTTATACCCGTTTTTACTCCTGGTCCCACTATAATAGGACTAACTTGAAAATATTTTATTATCATATGTTCTAATGAATACATAATAGTAGGAACTACTGAAGATATTATAGAACCAGTTATATCTTCCGGTTTTAATTTACTTTGAAGAAATAAATCTATTACCTGAACTCCGTATTCATCTGCTGTTCTTTTAGAGTCTGTAGATAATCTCCAAACTGATATAAGCTCCCTGTCATCATAAACCCCTAAAACAATATTAGTATTTCCAACATCTAAGACTAAAATCATTAAATATAACACCACCTTTGACTTGTTTATCAATATATACATAATTAAAGAGCAGATTTTCCACTGCCCCAAAACATTAATTTCTCTCAAATTAACAATTTAATTGTATCAATAAAATTTTATTTGTCAAGATTAAATAACAAGCTATACTTTATTGTATCTTCTTCATAAAATCCTCACTATTTACTATATATCTAGTATGAGATCCTTCTCCAATCTTTCCACTTTCATCCCAGGCCTCAACATAAAAAACTAATTTTTTCCCCTTAACTTCCTTTAGAGATGCTTCGCATCTAATCTTAGCCCCAACAGAAGATGCTTTAATATGTTTTATATTTATTTCTATCCCAACAGTGGTATATCCTGTAGGTAAATGAAGATCTACACTATTTTTAGATGTATTTTCCATAAGAGCTATCATAGCTGGTGTGGCAAATACATCTAAATTACCTGATCCTAATTTCTTAGCTGTATTATTATCAGTTACATGCATTTCCATAGTAGAGGTAATGCCTTCTTTTAAATTAAATTCCATCATAATCATCTCATTTCATTTAGATTTATAACAAAACACACATGTTTATTATATCACTGTTACTTGAATTTTAAAATTATAAAAATAAAATAAAAAACTCCGTGAAATGACACAGGGTTTTTTATATAATATACAAAATTAAGTTTGAGCGAATATTTCTTCAAATTCACTTGCTTCCAATTTTTCTTTTTCTAAAAGTCTTTCTGCCACAGCCTTAAGTCTATGCATATTTTCCGAAAGAAGTTTTTCAGCCTTATCATACCCTTCATCTATTAATTTTCTTATCTCCTTATCTATTTCAAAAGCCACTTCTTCACTAAAATTTCTTCCTTTTCCTAAATCTCTTCCTAAAAACACCTCATCATGACCTGAACCAAATGCAATAGGTCCCAAATCACTCATACCATAATCCATTACCATCTTTTTAGCTATAGTAGTTGCTCTGTCAATATCATTTTTAGCTCCTGTACTTATATCGCCTATAACCAATTTTTCTGCTACTCTGCCTCCAAGAAGTCCTACAATCTCATCTTTAAGCTTAGCTTTTGATGTATAGGCGCTATCTTTTTCTGGAAGATGCATTGTATATCCTCCTGCCATTCCCCTTGGTATTATACTTATTTCATGTACAGGGTCAGAATTAGGTAACAACTTCATTACCACTGCATGACCTGCTTCATGGTAAGCTGTAAGCTTTCTATCTTCCTCATCAATCACTCTACTTCTTTTTTCAGGACCTGCTATTACTCTAGTTACCGCTTCCTCCAATTCATTCATGCCTATTAAATTCTTATTATTTCTAACTGCCAAAAGTGCAGATTCATTCATAAGATTTTCTAAATCCGCACCTGTGAACCCAGGTGTTCTCTTAGCCAGAACATCTAACTTTACTTCATCTGCTAAATGTTTGTTCCTGGAATGAACTTTAAGAATTTCTTCTCTGCCTTTAATATCAGGTGCTCCTACAAGTATTCGTCTATCAAATCTTCCTGGTCTTAAAAGTGCAGGATCTAATATATCAGGTCTATTTGTTGCAGCTATCATAATTATTCCTTCATTAGCTCCAAATCCATCCATTTCAACTAAGAGTTGATTCAATGTTTGTTCCCTTTCATCATGTCCTCCACCAAGTCCTGCTCCTCTTTGTCTTCCAACTGCATCTATCTCATCTATAAATACTATACATGGAGAATTTTTCTTCGCCTGATCGAACAAATCCCTTACCCTTGAAGCTCCTACACCAACAAACATTTCAACAAAATCCGAACCTGATATGCTAAAAAATGGCACTCCTGCTTCACCAGATATAGCTTTAGCTAAAAGTGTCTTACCAGTTCCCGGAGGCCCCACAAGTAAAACCCCCTTAGGAATTCTAGCTCCCATCTCTATATATTTTTTAGGTTGTTTCAAAAAATCCACTATTTCTGCTAATTCTTCTTTTTCTTCATCTGCCCCAGCTACATCTGCAAAAGTTACCTTCTTTTTATCTGGTGTAGCCATTTTAGCTCTACTCTTACCAAAATTCATAACATTTCGATTTCCTCCGCCGCCTTGAGATTGCTGCATAAACATAAACCAAAATGCTACAAGCATAAGTATTAAAAGAATTGTTGGCAAATACTGTACCCACATAGGTATTGTAGCGGGTTTAAGATATATTTCTTGAACTTCTCCCTCTTTAGGGTGTTCACCTATAAATTGAAATAATCTTTCAGATGGAACTACTGTTTCATATGCTGTTCCATTTTTCAAACTACCTTGAACTGTCATTTTATCTTCTCTAAGCTGAAAATTTTTAATATCATTACTTAACCAATATTTTTGGAAATCACTAAAACTAATGGCTGTTGAATTTTCATTGGTTCTTACCAACCACAATGCTGAAAGAATCACTAATATAAAAACTATAACCCAGGCCGTTGCACTTGAAAATTTTTTCATTAAAGGCCCCCCTCTCTTTCTAGTTTTATACTGTAAAATTGTATCATAAGTAAAATTCCTTTACAATAAGTTTTAATACTAATTATTTGTAAATTTCCTCTTTTAATATACCAATATAAGGAAAATTCCTGTACTTTTCTGCATAATCCAATCCATATCCCACCAAAAAATAATCTGGAACCTCAAATCCTATGTACTTGGCTTCAACTTTAACTTTTCTTCTTTCAGGTTTATTTAAAAGGCACGCTATTTCTATACTCTTAGCTTTCCTGCCTTTCAAATATTCAATCAGATAAGACAAAGTAGTACCTGAATCTATAATATCTTCTACTATCAATATATATTTATCCTCTATTTCAAAATCTAAATCTTTTAATATCCTAACAACTCCTGAACTCTTTGTAGAACTTCCATAACTTGAAACCGCCATAAAATCCATGCTACATGGAATAGTTATTTCTCTAAGCAAATCCGCCATAAAAGGAACTGAGCCTTTTAATATGCCTACAAGCATTAACTCCTTTCCTTCATAATCTTTACTTATCTTTTTCCCTATTTGTTTTACTTTTTTCCTAATTTCACTTTTGTTAATTAATATCTCCTTAATGTCGTCACTCATATCACTCATAATGTTATAGTTCCTCGCTTTCAAACTTTATAGCCAAAATATTCTTAGTGTTTTTATCTACCTTAAAAAGTTCACTTATTCTATATCCAACAATCCATCCGATGTTATCTCCAAAACATATTAGGGGAATTTTATCCCTCTTATCTTTAGATATCTTTAAATCTATAAATAAACTCTTTAATTTCTTATTTCCAATCATTCCAAGCGGTATAAATCTATCTCCCTTCCTTCTGTTCCTTAATATAATACTCCCTTTTATTTTATCATAATCAAAATACTGAATAAATCTATCTTTTTTATAATATGCATATTCTTTTAATTCAATTAAATCTATATAAATTTTAGACTTAATATCAGTAATATTGTTAAATCCCATTTGTAATACATACTGTACCTCACAATTTTTCATACATTCTTTTATATATTTTTTTATTATTATATTTCCATAATCATTTAATGCCAACAAATTGTGAGGTAACATTATTTCTTTACCTGTAGAACACTTTTGAACATTTATTATACTGAAAATGTGGATTTTTTCAATATCTTTTAAATTTCCTTCCACAACTTCCAGGGACATCCTGATTATTCTAACTAATACAGCTTTATCCTCTAGAAATGCCTCTTTAAATATTATAACCTTTTGTGCTTTTATTTCACAATATTTTTTAAATTTTTCCCGAGAAATATAATTCAAATAATCATTATCTATTTTTATTATATCAGAAAGCCTATTTAACACCGCAACTATATCTCTATTAAAATTATTTTGTATATAAGGTATAAGCTCTAATCTTATTTTATTCCTTGAATATATGGTTTCCAAATTAGTCTTATCAATTCTGGGATGAAGATTATTATTATCACAATATTTTTCAATTTCATCTCTGGTAATACGTATTAAAGGCCTTACAAAAACATTATCTCTCACAGGATTTATACCAGTTAAACCCTGTAGACCCGCTCCCCTCATAATTCTCATTAAAACAGTTTCTGCCTGATCATTAGCATTATGAGCTATAGCTATTTTCTCAGCTTTTAATTTTTTCTTTAATTCTTCAAAAAATTTATATCTTACTTCTCTTCCTGCACTTTCACAGGATATTCTTTTTTCTTTGGCAATATAATTTACATCTGTTTTTAAACTTTTAAATTCAACAGATAAACTCTCACAAAATTTTTTTACATACTCCTCGTCCTTATCCCCTTCTTCTCCCCTTAAACAATGATTTACATGAGCTGCATATAAAGTTATATCTAATCTGTTTTGCAGAACATATAACATATGTAATAAACATATGGAATCAGGCCCTCCTGACACAGCTACTATTACCTTATCACCTCTATTAAACATTTTATTTTCTTCTATAGTACTAAGTACATTTTCTATCAACAACCACACTTCCCTAACCCTATTTAATCTTTACAGCATAAGTGTATCTACTGTAAAAAATTATCATCTCATTTATTATCATAGTTAACATTCATTTAACAACCCAATTATAACATAAACATAATACTTTTTAACCTGCATTAACATAAATCTATATTTTGAACTACCTATAGAATACTTTAATAAAGAGTATACACTTTTTCCACTATTACTGTCATATCATCTTTTACCTTTCCTCCAGATAATTCTTTGGATTTATCCATAATTTTCTCACACATGTCCTTAGGCTCAGTACAATCTAACTTCCTTAAAAATTCTATCATCCATATAAAATTACCTGCTGATTCACTATTATAGTCGATTACACCATCACTGACCATTATTATAAAATCCCCATTCATTACAGATTTGTTTATTATATCTATATCGGGCTTATCTAATATACCTATAGGGAGTGTCTTTGATTTTATTACCAGAATATCTTCTCCTCTCTTTATAAAACTAGCTGTAGCTCCAACTTTCATAAAATCTATTTCTCCTTTATACAAATTTATACTGCTCAAATCTAATGTAGAAAATTTTTCATCTTCAGTAAATTTAATCCCCATAATAGAGTTAACTGTATTAATAGCAGTCATCTTATTAAAACCTGACTTTGCAAATTTCTCTATAAGTTCAACGGCAGCACTGCTCTCTTCTCCAGCCTGAGGACCAGAACCCATTCCATCACTTATAATTGTCATATAGGTACCATCTGGTAGTTTACAAAAACTATAGCTATCCCCATTATACTTTTCTCCATGTTTACATTGGCTAATCACATGAGTGACAATGTGGTACTTTGGAGTTTCTTCAAAAGTTACACTACAGCTATTCGCTGAAAAATTTATATCACAACTATCTTTACTTAAGGCCATAAGTTTCCCAGTTACATTATTAATTAAAGGTAATATTTTCTTTACACAATCTTGTTTTCCTCCGCAGACTTCCATAGATAAATTTATAACTAGATGTTCATTTTTATCCTTAAAACAAAATACATCCTTGTACTTTATATTATTTTTGTTTAAGAGCCTCCGTATATTATTTTCTACTGATGTATTAAACCTCACATCTAAGTTTAAATCCTGTACTATCTCACCTACAGTTTTTCCCATATTGCCTATTTGATATGCCAATAGCTCCCTACATTCACTTAATCTACTCTTCCACATCTCGTCTACAATATAATTATTTACAATCTCTTTAGTATTCTTTAAAAGCAAAGTTCTTCTGGTACATTTTTTTTGCAGTTCCTCTGGAATAAACTTTTTATTTTCCTGATAATTCTGTATTAATTCTAAAAATGCATTATAAGTATAAAAAGTTTCTCTCTTCCAGCACATATTATTCATATCACAATTTGAACAAACTCTGTCTGCTAAATTTTCTATAAGTGCGCTACTCTTAGTTTTCATAGTAAGCTTATTATTACTAGCCAGCCTTGAAAGAACAGAGGATATATCATTAAGTACATGAGAAAAACTATCAAGCCTATGCATAAAAATAGATTTAATTTTATCCGCATAATTCTCCTTTAAATGCTCTTGTTTCTTTTGCCAATCTAATTCTAATTCTACTTTTCTATATATACTCTGTGGTATTCCAAAATATATAATACAGCTTATAAGTACCTCTATTATTTTAAACTGGGAGCCTATATTAGAATACATCTTTAATACAGCAAATCCTATGATATAACCTGCACCACTCATCCATTTACCTGTTTCTCTAAACAAGCCTGATATAAGTCCACATAACCCATAGACTGAAACATAGGTCATCATATCATTAGATGTCACTCCTATTATTGTACCCATAGCTACACCACCTGCAGCACCCGAAGCACTTCCTTTTACATAACCTAATATAAGTATAAAAGTCAATGCTACTACATTTCTAATAGATACGCCTTGAATAGCCGTTCCCCAAGTACCCGCTATAATTAATGAAGTAGTTATAGACATGCTAATTATTTCTTCACTACTATAAAGATGTCTAGTCTTTAGTTGATTAAAACATATTATAGAATAATTAATAATAAAATATAATGGGAATATACACATAATTTCAAACATAGAATTTAAAATAGCCACCCCAGGTGAAAGATTAATTGCAAAAAATTTATAAGCAGAAAACTCTAAAAAAGTAATAACAAAAAATAAAATTAACTTTTTAACCTTAGTACTATTTTTTAATATATAATTTAGAGTTACTAATGTAACAGTCACTATACAATAAGAAGGAAGATATTTTATATTTCCATATATTGAAATATATCCGAGTAATGTACCAATTCCTGTTACTAATGCAGGTTTTCTTTTTTCACATAAAGCCATAGATATAAAAAAAGCTATGCCAAAAGGAGCCATAAGATTTACCATCATGACCCTAGATACTAAAAATCCACATAAGAAATAAAATATTAATTTTACTATATTTCTCATTTGTTCAAATTTACGCTTTTTTTCTTCTCCCTTTAACTTTTCCGTTCTTTGATAAGTAACAACCTCTACTCCATATTGCATTATTATACCACCCACCTTATAAAATTACTGTTATTAATTATACCAGTAATGAATGGAAATAAATGTCATAACATGAAATAATAGTATATTTTTTTTAGGACAATAATGTCCAAGTTTCTTATCAATTTTCACTTTGATGTAAATATATATAAAAGTTATATTTATATTTTTCATGTAAGACCCATAAAATTCAAAATATTTTAAATATATGACTCAAATACTATATAATCATAAAAAGCTTGCAAAAATTTGCAAGCTACTGGTAGCGGAAATAGGAATCGAACCTACGACACTTCGGGTATGAACCGAATGCTCTAGCCAACTGAGCTATTCCGCCCTATATACAATTTGGTTGCGGGGGAAGGACTTGAACCTACGACCTTCGGGTTATGAGCCCGACGAGCTACCAACTGCTCCACCCCGCGCTATTTTGGTGCTGAAGACCGGAATCGAACCGGTACGGGTTTTAAAGCCCGCAGGATTTTAAGTCCTGTGCGTCTGCCTGTTCCGCCACTCCAGCAAATTTAAAATGGTAGCGGAAATAGGAATTGAACCTACGACACTTCGGGTATGAACCGAATGCTCTAGCCAACTGAGCTATTCCGCCTTGTATAATTTTGGTTGCGGGGGAAGGACTTGAACCTACGACCTTCGGGTTATGAGCCCGACGAGCTACCAACTGCTCCACCCCGCGCTATCTTGGTGCTGAAGACCGGAATCGAACCGGTACGGGTTTTAAAGCCCGCAGGATTTTAAGTCCTGTGCGTCTGCCTGTTCCGCCACTCCAGCAACAAAGTCTCAATTTGACGACATAAGTTATTATATATGATAAATATTTTATTGTCAACCATTTTATGAAACTTTTTAATCTCACAAAATAATAAAGAGGCACCTCGCCTCTTTAACCTACTTTACTAATAATTAGATGATTTTTTGTACCCTTTGCCTTTTGAATCCTGATGTTTTTTAATATCTTGAAATCTCTCCTCGCTATCTTTTAAGAACTTAGATAGCCTATCTTCAAAACTACCTTGATTATTTCTGACTTTTTCTTTTTGCCAGTCTATTTCCTGAGGTCTCAAGCTTTTTTTATCCTTTTCTGCTTGTTTCATAGATAAACTTATCTTGCCATTATCATCAATAGAAATTATTTTAACTCTTATCTTATCTTTTTCTTTTAAATAATCTCTTATATTTTTAACATAGGTATCTGACACTTCAGATATGTGCACTAATCCTGTTTTACCATTAACGTCCACAAATGCTCCAAAACTGGTAATATTAATCACTGTACCTTCTAGTATGCTTCCTGCCTTTAAGGTCATATTAAAAAGACTCCTCCTTAAAAATAATACTATATAATATAATCTTTTTCTTCCCTTTCAGAGTGGGACTCCTTGGATCCTTCCCTGAAATCTTTTCTAGTTCCACAACAATTTATCCTCCATAATTTCTGTAGACACTTAAAATTCTACTTTTATTATTTATTATATATTGATGACTATTAATTATTTTTGTCTATTACAGGAGTTTCACCTTCATTAATAAGACCTAATTTTTCTCTAGCTAACTTTTCTATGTAAGCATCAGATGTAGACATCTTAACTTCATCCTGTAATTTTTGATTTTTTTGTTTCATCCTGATCTCTTCAACTTTTCTCTCAGTAATCTGTTTTTTTATATTATACATAGTAATCTGTTGACTTACAAAAATATATACCGCATATAGAATTATTAATAAAAAAAATATTTTTTTCCATTTAATTCTTACTTTCATTAAACAATCACCAATCTTCTATGATTTAAAATATCTATAGCATATACTTTTTTCAACAGACATTAATAATCTATTAACTACAAAACATCATATTTATATTGTAATTTGATTTTTCATTTTCTTCAAGTTAATTTTTATAATTTTTTTTATTTTTTCTTGCGATATTATAAATAACGTACTGAAATGGATAACATAATATGTTTATAATTATCCTAAAAATCCTTCCCCACACTTTAAATAGACTCTTGTGAAATTTTACAAATATACTACTGAAAAATTTCATATATATATATATGCCTACTGCTAATAATACATATGCATACATGCCCATATATGCATAATTAGTATAAAGTAAAAACACAAATACAATTATAGCTGTAAATATCCAAAACAGAGTATCTTCTATAAACATTATTATTCTACTTAGATTAGAGTATCCTCGTATTAACCTATAAAAATCAAATAATATTCCGGTTATTATTCCTGCCATAATACTAAATGCTATAAGTCGAATTTGCTCTTCTATTGATATAATCATAATAACCCTTTCCTAAATAACTATATCTTTATTATTTAAATATCTTTGATATTAGATTCTGTCTCTTTTTTCTGGGTTCACTGCTTGTATATACACAGGCATTTATAACTCCTATAATAACAACATCGCCATTTTGTACATCCAGCTTATTCATTTTCAGATCTTTTCCTTTTATATTGAGGGTTCCAAGATTAGTATTTAAAACTATTTGGTCTTCATTAAAACTGACTACTTCTATAATACCCGTTAAAATTAACTTCCTCCTACTTTCAAGACTCAGAAGACTCTTCTTATGTTCTATATTTATTTCTTTTTTCTCCATAAAACATCCCCTCCACATATAATAAATATATGTGAACTGAATAAATTATATTACCATATATTCTTAACCTGAAATTATTTCATACATATTTTGAACTTCTTCTTTTTTAACATGATTTTGAATATCCAGGATCTTTGCCTTTAAGGATCTATTTGCATATTTAATTTCTATTATATCTCCTTCTTTAACTTCTGTACTAGGTTTGGCCATTTTACCATTTATAGTAACTCGTCCGCCTTCACATGCTTCCTTTGCTATCGTTCTTCTCTTTATTATTCTGGATACCTTAAGATATTTATCCAATCTCATATTTAATCCTCCTGTTCTAATACTTATTTAGTTTGTTATATCATACATTTAAAAGGAAAAGCCCGGATTTTCATCCAGGCGTTTTGTATAAACTATACTATTTATTTACTTTATCCCTAAATTCCTTACCAGCCTTAAATACAGGAACTGTTGATTCTGGTATGTTTATTACTTCTTTAGTCCTTGGATTTCTTCCAACTCTTGCAGCTCTTTTTCTTGTTTCAAATGTTCCAAACCCTACTAATTGAACTTTCTCTCCTTTTTCTAATGTCTCCTCTACACTTTCTATGAATCCCTTTAAAGCTGCCTCTGCATCTTTTTTAGTTAACTTGGATTTTTCTGCTATACCAACAATTAATTCTGATTTATTCATCTTTTTACCTCCTCTTATTTTTATAGATAAAAGTACACAAATATACATACCTATACTATAAACGAAGCTTTGGCTATTCTTAAATTAAATTTTAAAATTAAAATTTAATTTAATCAACAAATGCAGGTTCACCCTTATATTTTATGATAATTAATATTTATTATCAATTGTATGTTGAGAGTGCCTAATTTAAATACATTTGTATTATTTACAAATATCAAATTACAAAATATGTGGATGAACCTTAAATACACTTAGATAATATACAAAAAAATATTTACTATTTATTTATGTATATTTGTACATATCTCTAAAATTGTTATTGTTTTCTGAATTACTAAACATATTTTTTATATAGGCATATTAGCATATTCTATACATAATTAAAAATTCCTTCTTTTTTATACAAAATATTTAAAACTTATTTTTGGCTTCCTCCCAAAGTTCATCCATTTCATCTAAAGTCATATTTGCCATATCTAGTCCATGTTCCCTAGAATTTTTTTCTATATATGCAAAACGCCTTATAAATTTCTCTATAGTATAATTTAATGCAAACTCGGGGTCAATGTCAAGGAATCTTGCAACATTTACACATGCAAATATTAAATCCCCTATTTCTTCTAATATTTTTACCTTTTGTTCACCTTTATATACCTCTTTAACTTCATAATATTCCTCTAATACCTTATCTAAAGCATATTCAACTTTTTCCCAGTCAAAACCTACCTTTGCGGCTTTTTCCTGAACCTTAAAAGCTCTCATTAAGGCCGGTAAAGTTTTAGCTACATGTCTGAGTTCATCTGTATATGTTTTTAATCCTTGTTCCTTTTTCTTTATTTTATCCCAGCTTATTAACACCTCCTTAGAATTATGAATTTTCATATTTCCAAATACATGTGGATGCCTCTTTATCATTTTATCACATATAGCCCTAATTACATCATTTATATTGAAAAAACCTTCCTCTTTTCCTATTTGACAATGGAAAACCACCTGTAACAGTACGTCACCTAATTCTTCTACTAATTTTGTATCATCTTTTTCTTCTATGGATTCTACAACTTCATAACTTTCTTCTATAAGGTATTTTTTTAAACTGTCATGATTTTGCTCCTTATCCCAGGGACATCCTGTTTCACTCCTCAATTTTTCCATTATATCTAACAAGTCTTTTAAATCATAAGTGAGTTCTATACCTTTAGGTATATAAACCGAGGTTAAATAATCTATATCACTTTGTCTGTCAAGCTTATATAATTTAATTTGCCTTATACTTTCTATTCCTTCAACCCCCGCAGCTCTTATAAAAAATATATTTGTATCATCTTTATAATAATCCATAAGTGCCAATTTTACCTCTGATGCAATTAGCCTATCATATACCTGCGTTATTATTATTCCTACTCGTTTATCCACCAGATGACTTTTTATATCAAAAGCGTCTATTATTTTTATTCCTTCAACTACATTTATTTTTAATCTTTCCATAATTACATCTATAAAACTAACTGAAGGTATCACTTTTACATCTATAGCTTGCTTTTCGCACAGTTTTAACAATAACATAACAGATTTCTCCGCTACCAGTGGATGACCTGGTACCCCATAAACTATTTCTTTAAATTGTTTTTCTTTAAATATTAAATCTTTTACAATATTACTATATACATCTTCAAATTTTTTTTCCTTTTCATATACATAATCATAAGTTTCAAAATTAATGCCTAACTGTCTTAAATAGATTACAGTAGGGTGTTTTTCTGTTCTTAAATAAATTTTATCTGTATTTTTTAGTATATCAATCGTACCCATGGTAAGGGAATCTGGAGAACCAGGACCTAATCCTACTACTTTAATCACTTGTAACCTCTCCTTATTTCTTTAAAAATTTATCTTTTATATAACTATATTTAAATATGCCAAATACAACTATAAGAGGCATATATATAATTAGACCTGAAATAATAGATAAAAAACAGGCTATTCTGCTGCTCATGGTATAATTATAGACGTACCAATATATAATTACAACAGATCCTATCATAAAAAAAGAAGCAAATGCTGGTTTAACCATAGTCTGGAAGTAATTTATATTTATTTTTAACTTTTTACTTAAAAATATTATATTTAAAACACATGTTACCGCATATCCTCCTATACTTCCTAAAATTGCTCCATAAATATTTATAGAAGGAACAGGTACCATGGATAAAGTTATAATTATTTTTATAATGCATCCTACAGCTAAATTAAATACAGGTCTAATATAATATCCTACTCCCTGTAATATAGCTGTAGATGTCTGCACTAATATTATAAATGGTATAGATAAGGCTGAATATTGTAGTATATTAAAGCCTGCAGACTGACCCGGAAATATTAGATCCAAAATTGGATATGCCAAAGTATATAATCCTAACATGGATGGGAATGCAATTACATTAGAAAGTTTAAAGGATAAATCCACTTTGTTTATAACATCAACCTTTTTATTTAATATATGAGATTCTGCAATTATAGGCATTAGAGAAGCACATAATGCAGAGGATAATGTTAAGGGGACATTTATTAATATAAACGCTTTCCCGGTGAGTTGTCCATATAATATGGCAGCATCTCTATATGTAAATCCCGCTTCTAGTAATTTTTGGGGTACCAAAGCTGAGTCTATAAGACTCATTATGCTGCTTACAGCCGCTCCTAGAGATACGGGAACTGCTATGTATAGTAATTTAGTCAATATTTCTTTATTGTCTGGTACTTTAAATACCTTTATCTCTTTTCTCACATGAACATATTTAATTATTAGATATATTCCCCCAAATAGCCCTCCTGCAGCAGCTCCTAATGCTGCCCCTCCTGCGGAATATTCTATACCTTTAGGTAAAAGTAAATATGCAAGTCCAACTCCTACCAATATTCTTCCTATTTGCTCTACCACTTGAGACATAGCAGTATAATTCATATTTTGGAGTCCTTGAAAGAATCCTCTGAAAGCACTCATTATAGATATAAACATAGGTGCAAATGCAATTGCTACTAGAGAATAATAGGATTTTTTATCCCATTTTAAAAAATGTATAATTGGGTCAGAAAATATAAGAAGTATGGCCGTAAAACCTGTCCCTAAAACAAACATTAAAAGTACGGATTTTTTAAATACCTGAATTACTCCCTCATAATCTCCTGTAGCATTTCTTTCAGATACCATTTTAGATACTGCTACCGGTATGCCCGACGCCACCGCAATAAAAAACATATATAATGGAAAAGACATTTGATAATACCCTACACCTTCATCTCCAATAAGCATTTGAAGAGGCCATCTAAAAAATAGGCCTAAAAATTTAGATATTATACCCGCTATTCCTAATATAACAGTTCCTTTTATAAGCGATTGTTTTTTCATAAATATACCTCCAGCTTACTATATTCCCAAACAATTTATTTCCCTGTTTATAATTATTTAAAACCGGAGGCTATTATTACTTTAAGTGAATATTTTTTATATTTCAGTCAATAATGTCTTAATGTATCAAGGGATAAAAATAAAATGGCAGCTTTGCTGCCACTATTATCTATTGTTCCATTTGCTTTCCTAAAAAGGATGATGCAGTTTCGGCTAATTTAATTTCCACATCCCCAAATTCAGCTTCTTCTTTTGACACTATTATTACAGCTCCAATTGCATCTCCTCCTGCTATTATAGGACATATAACCTGAGCTGAATACTTTCCTTCTATATCCTCATCATCATATAACGGAATAATCTGATTTTCATTCCTACATGTTGATACTGTCCTTCTATCTTCTATAAGTTTTTCTAGTTCAGGACTTATTTTCTTTTCTATATATTCCTTTTTTGGTGTACCAGTTACGGATACTACGCTGTCTTTATCACAAATCATAACTATATGACCTATAGTCTGCTGAAGTGACTCTGTATACCCTTTTGAAAAATCACTTAACTCTCCAATAGGAGAATATTTTTTCAGTATGACTCCTCCTTCTCTGTCTGTAAATATCTCTAAAGGATCTCCCTCCCTTATTCTAAGAGTCCTTCTTATTTCCTTTGGTATAACAACTCTACCTAAATCGTCTATTCTTCTAACAATTCCTGTTGCTTTCATACTTAATTGATTCCTCCTTAAAAATTATATATAACTTGTATTATATATTATCTTTCTAAACATGAAATTTTATACACAATTGTTATTTAAATTAGAAAAAACTTAAAAAAACTGTAATAATACAATACTACAGTTCTTTCAAAGCTTTTTATTCTAAAGTTATTTTCTAAATAAATTTAGAACATTCCAAGTTAAATATAAGTTTTTCTAAGAATCACTTGATATGTAATCTCTTCTATATAATATTTTTTTCTTTTTTAGTTATGGTAGAAGCTTTTTTCCACTCCTGAATTTTTTGGGAAACTAAACTGTTCTTTTTATCACTTTCCAGTTGTGTTTTTATTTGATCCTTAACTGCACTAAGAGCCTTAACTGGATATTCTTCCTTTTTTATACATTTTATTATATGATATCCAAAACTACTTTTAACTGGTGCCGATATGGCACCTTCTTTTAATGCGAGAGCTCCTGCCATAAAATCAGCATCATACCCTGAATTATCATAATTTACAGTTCCTAAATCTCCACCGTTATCTTTACTAGCTGTATCTTGTGACACTTCTTTTGCAACTTTTGCAAAATCTTCTCCATCATCTAATCTCTTTTTTACTTTCTTGGCTTCATCTTCAGTTTTTACCAGTATATGAGCTAAATGCATCTTATTAGGTTGTTCTGTATATTTGCTCTTATTGGTATTATAATAATCTTCTATTTCCTTATCTGTTATTTTTATATTTTTTGAAATACTCTCAGTTACTTTTTCCAGAGTCTGCTGAGTTCTCAATTGCGATAAAAACATAGCTTTAAATGATTCTTCAGTAAATCCCTGTGCCTTTAATGCAGTATTAAATTGTTCTGCATCATCATTAAAATTTTGTTTTTTAAGCTGTGCAATTTGAGTTTCCATATCAGATTTAAGTTTAGTCTCATCCGGTAAAAGTTTCAATTCCTTAGCTTTTTGTGCAACTACCTTATTTGTAATTAAATCATCAAGTATCTGCTCTTTTTGAGTCTTTATAGTATTAACCGCATCTTCATTTTCTTTATAGTTTTCCCCATATTGCTGCTTAACTTGGGTTATTAATTGTATTGTATTTGGATCCTTATCTAGATCACTTCTTGTTATCTTCTCCCCATTAACCTCTGCTACCGTACTCTTAGCTATGGCCTCTGGTGTTTTCTCTATCATATTGCATCCAGTTACTGAAAATATAAATACTGCTATAAGTGCAGTAACCGCCAACCTTCCTATATTTTTCACAGTTTATTCCCCCACTTTCTTCAAGTTTTACAAAATACAAATTTATTTTAACATAAAAGCATTTTTACTACAAAACTATTTTTGTTCATATATTTGTATCATATATTTAACAATCTCCTTAACATTACTCAAAAGGTTTTCTCTCTTTACATCTTTTAATGTATATCCAAAACTAAGTTTTTTATTCATTTTTAAGACTATTTTACCAAAATAAGTTTTCACCAATGCCTTTAATACATTTTTATCTACTCTATCTTCATTTTGAAAGGTAAAAACCACTTCATTTTTTGATTCTTTTATAGATTCTATTCCAAGTTCCTTACCTATACTTCTTATATAAGCTATATCCATCAAATTATACACAGATGGTGGTATATCATAGAACCTATCCTCTAATTCCTCTTTTATATCCAACATATCTTCATAGGAACTTATAGCGGCTATTTTCTTATACACTTCTATTTTTTGGACTTCATTTTCTATATAATTATCCGGTATATATGCATCTACTTTCAATTCCACTGTGGTTTCCACCGGTTCTTTATCTATCTCACCCTTTATCAATTTTATAGAATCCTCAAGCATTCTACAATATAAGTCATATCCTACAGCTGCCATATGCCCATGTTGAGAGGAACCCATCATATTGCCTGCTCCCCTTATCTCCAGATCTTTTAATGCTATTTTAAATCCAGAACCTAATTCAGTGAATTCTTTAATAACCTTAAGTCTTTTTTCTGCCACTTCTTTAAGAACTTTATCCTTGCGATAACTTAAATAACAATAGGCTATTCTATTAGTTCTTCCCACCCTTCCTCTTAATTGATATAATTGAGATAGTCCCATTTTATCCGCATCATATATTACCATGGTATTTACATTTTGTATGTCCATGCCCGTTTCTATTATAGTAGTAGATACTAAAATATCATACTTATTCTGCATGAAGTCCATTATTATTCCTTCAAGTTCCCTCTCTTGCATTTGACCATGAGCCACTGCCACTTTACCTTCTGGAATCAACTTAGCTATGTAAGATGCCATTTCCTTTATATTCTCTACCCTGTTATACACAAAGTAAACCTGTCCTCCTCTGCTTAACTCTCTTAAAACAGCATCTCTAATCAGCTGGTCATTGTATTCAACTACATAAGTTTGTATAGGATATCTTTCATCTGGTGGTGTTTCTATAACACTTATATCTCTAACTCCCACAAGGGACATATGAAGTGTTCTAGGTATAGGAGTAGCACTTAAAGTTAATACATCTACATTCTTTCTTATCTGTTTAATTTTTTCTTTATGGCTAACTCCAAATCTTTGTTCTTCATCTATAATAAGAAGTCCCAAATCCTTAAATTGTACATCTTTTTGAAGTATCCTATGAGTTCCAATAAGTACATCTACATCCCCTATTTTAACAGCTTTTATAGTAGCCTTTTGTTGTGCGGCAGTTTTAAATCTACTTATCATGTCTATTTTTACAGGAAAATCAGAAAATCTTTGAATAAAATTATTATAATGCTGCTGTGCCAATATTGTAGTTGGAACTAAAAAAGCTACTTGCTTGCCATCCATCACCGCTTTAAAAGCAGCCCTCACTGCAACTTCCGTTTTGCCATAGCCTACATCCCCGCAAAGTAATCTATCCATTACTTTATCTGATTCCATATCCATCTTTATATCCTGTATAGTAGATAGCTGATCCGGAGTTTCTTCATAGGGAAATTCATCCTCAAATTGTTTTTGCCATATAGTATCTTTTGAATATTTATATCCCTTTAAAGTAGACCTGATTGCATATAATTTTATCAAGTCCTCCGCCATCTCTTCTATTGATTTCTTTGCCTTCTTTTTAACTTTACTCCATTCTGAGCTTCCTAGTTTATTTATCTTTGGATTTTTCCCTTCTGAGCCTATGTACTTTTGTACCATATCAAGCTGTTCTACTGGTACATATAATTTATCCTCACATTCATACACAAGTTCCAGATAATCCTTTTTATGCCCTTGAAGTTCTAACTGTTTTATTCCTTTATATACTCCTATACCGTGGTTTACATGAACTATAAAATCCCCTGGTTTCAACTCTGTAAAACTTTTTATCTTACTTGTTCCCTTTTTATTAGTTTTTCTTATATTTTTTCTTTTAGCCTTCCCAAAAACCTCTTTATCGGAAATAACACTTATCTTAATCTCTGGATACTCAAACCCTTTTAATTGATTCCCAAAAGTTATAACCACTTCGCCAGGCTTAATTTCATTCACCACATCCCTATAACTACTTTCAATTCCATTGTCTCTTAAGGTATCTACTAGCCTTTCTCCTCTTGCCCTTGTACCGGATAAAATTAAAATTTTAAAGCTTTTAGATTTCTTATGCTTTATTTCTTCAATAAGAAGCTCTAATTTGCCCTGATAATTATTTAAAGTTATCTGGGTAAAATTTACTATTAGTTTTGGTGGAAGAATTTTAGTAGATTTGGCAATGGCATCTAATATAATAATTTCTCTATGATTAAATTCATCAATTAATTCAGATCTATCAAGTAACATTTTACTCTGTCCTGGTAATACATTCCCCCTTTCCAGAAAATTTTTATAATTTTCCAGAAACTCAAAATATACACTATCTAATTTTCCACTACATCTTTTTATATCATCTACAATTACAAAATAATTTTTTGCATAATCTAAGAAAGAAGAAGTATGTTCATAAAAATAAGGTAGGAAGCTATCTATACTCTCAAATGTCCATGTTTCCTGAAGGGTTTCCAGATTTTTGTTTGTTATCGTTTTTATCTTTTCCATTCCTTCATTATTTTTATTCTCTTTTAATTTTTCTATTATTGATGCTAAATCCTCTTTTATTTTGCTTTTTCCTATTTCAATTCGCTCTCTGTCAAATATAATCTCCTTTGCAGCAAATATTTCTATATTATTCATCTTTTCAATACTTCTTTGAGATTCTAAATTGAAATTTCTAATAGATTCTACCTCATCACCAAATAATTCAACTCTATAGGGTTCTTGTGAAATAGGAGAATATATATCCATTATACCCCCTCTTATAGAAAATTGTCCTCTTCTCTCTACCATTTCCATTCTCTCATATCCACACTGTATTAATTTTTCACTAATATTTTTAAAATCTACTTTATCCCCCACAGATATCTTAAATATATAATTTTTATACAATTCTACAGGCACATACACAGAAGCTAAGGATTCCACACAAGTTATTATGATTTTTTTCCCCGGATTCAACATTTCTCTTATAACTTTTAATCTTTCCCACCTTAAATCCCCAGATATAGCATCTATATTATAGAACACCACTTCTTTAGTAGGAAAATAATATACTTGTGGTAAATAAAAACACAAATCTTCATATAACTTTCTAGCCTCTACATCACTATGAGTAATAATTAAAAAAGGCTTATCTTGCTGGTTATATACTGCATATATTAAATAACTTCTAGAAGATTCCGAAAGTCCAAATACCGCTATAGGAAACTTTTTTCTATCTATCCCAGCCATAATATCTTTAAATTCACTGCTTTTTCTAATAGGTTCCATAAGTCCATCTAGTCTCATTTTAACAACCACCCTATAATATTTATTCATAAAAAATCAAACGCACAATAACCGTTAGTTTCTCTATATTAAAGAAACTAAACGGTTTGAAGTAACATTATAAAATTTCACAGCTTAAATCCATTAAACTTATTCATAGCTACTTCTATGCCAAAATCCATAATACACTCTAATGCTTCTACACTAGTTTTTAAAACCTTTTCTATATTAATCCTATCATCTTCAGAGAACTTTCCAAGAACATAAGATACAAGATCTACATTAGGATGTCCAATACCTATTTTTATTCTTGGAAATACATCCGTTCCTAGATTTAATATTATATTCTTTATACCATTATGTCCTCCAGCACTTCCCCGATGCCTTATTCTAAACCTTCCAATATCTATATCTATATCATCATATATAATTATCATACGGTCATTTTCAATCTTATAAAAATTTACAGCTTCTCTTACACTTTCCCCACTTAGATTCATATAAGTACCAGGTTTCAATAATATAACTTTATTTTGTCCTATGAACCCTTCTCCATAATTTCCTTTAAATTTTTCCCTATTTAAGGTAATATTATACTTTTTGCTTACTAAATCTATAAAATCAAATCCAATATTATGTCTTGTACGGTGATATTTAACTCCTATATTCCCTAAACCAACTATTAAAAACATGTTCTTACTCCAATCTAAGCTTTAAATTATCATCTTAATAATATATTATACTAAAAAACATAAATAATAAAGAGACTTACATATAGTCTCTTTATTATTCGCTTTCTTTATTTTCAGAAAGAACTATTTCTATTTCTATGATCTTACCATTTCTCCATATCTTCCCCACAACCTTATCTCCTACCTTATGTCCTTGCAGTATCCCTTCTATGTCTGATAAACTCTTTACCTTCTTACCATCTATTTCAGTCAATATATCCGTAGGTTTTATACCTGAAGCTGCAGCACCACTATCTTTCTCCACCTGTTGTATGTACACTCCTTGAACATTATTATTCTGTGATGTTACACTTTCACCATATATACCTAAATAGGGCTTTGAAACTTCCCCATAACTCATAAGTGATTTTATTATATTTTTAGCATCATTTATATTTATTGCAAAACTTATACCCTCTACATTGGAATCAGAACCTATCTTCAAAGTATTAATACCTATAACATAACCTTTTATATTACAAAGAGCGCCTCCACTATTTCCGGGATTTGTAGCCGCATCTGTTTGAATAACTTTGTATACAGTTCCATTATACTCTATTTTTCTATTTAGTGCACTTATTATACCTGCAGTAACACTTGGAAACTCCTGACCTAAAGAATTCCCTACGGCAATTACAATATCGCCTACTTTTACCGCTGAAGAATCTCCAAATTTAACTACAGGAAGATTTTTAGCATCCACCTTTATTACAGCTAAATCAGCCTGCTGGTTAACTCCCAATATAGATGCATCTAGAATCTTTCCACTTGAAAGTCTTACTGTAACCTTATCTGCCCCTTCTATTACATGATAATTAGTGGCTATATATCCATTTGAATCAACTATTATACCCGATCCACTTCCCACATCCTGTAATCCAAAATATCCTTCTGCCTTATTGCTTATACCAACTACAGATAGACCAACCGTTTGTGCTACTTTCGATATAGAATTTGTATATATATTACTTTCAGATGTATCTTCTTGTTTTTTATTGCCGTTATTAGATTCCACCAATAACTGATTATCAGGTGTATAGATTTTGGTACTTTCCTTTTTATTTGCTATATATGCCCCAGATATGCCTCCCGAAACAGCTGCCACCAGTATAAAACAACACAGTTTAACCAACGTTCTTACAGTGGATCGCCTATTCATATTTATAAATTTTATTTTTCCACTATCTGCATCTACTTTTTCCCAGTAAACGTCTTTTATGTCATCATATCTGTTGTTATCATTCATTAAATACACCTCATAACTGAAATTTAGAGTTATTATAGTAAAAAATTTTTACACAAATATGAACGGAATGTAATAATTTCTTAAACCCTTTTTAAAGTAAATGCAAATATAATACCACCAGATTCTCTATTCTCAACCCATATATCTTCTCCTAGTTGTGTTAATATACTCCTTACAATAGAAAGTCCAAGTCCTGTACTAACTTTTGAAGTTCTTGACTTATCCGATTTATAAAATCTATCCCATATATGTTTCAATTCTGATTCTGGTATTCCCTCACCATCATTATAAACAGATATAAATGCTTTCTCTCCCTTAATTTTAGTTGAAACCTTTATATTACCACCTACATTTACATACTTAACAGCATTATCTATCAGATTTGTGACCACCTGATTTATTCTATCTCTATCTGCAGCTACATAAAGTTTGTCATTTTCCATAACTACATCTACTTTTAATTTTTTTTCATTTATTTTAGTTTGAAATTTTATAATACATAATCTTATAATTTCATTTATATCTAATTCCTCTATTCTAAGTTTAAATTGCCCCGCTTCAATAGCGGATAAATCCAAAAGATCATTTACAAGTCTCGTAAGTCTCTGTATTTCAGAATAAGTAACTGACAAATAATAATTTTGTTTTTCATGCGGAATAATGCCGTCAATCATTCCGCCTATAAACCCTTTTATAGACGTTAGCGGAGATCTTATTTCATGAGATACATTAGATATAAAGTGTCTCCTATTTTTTTCCACTTGTTCCAGTGAATCCGCCATACTATTAAAAGATTTAGCCAATTCTCCAATTTCATCATTTGAATTTATACATACTCTTTTTTCCACTTCTCCTTTTGATATTTTATCTGCTACATAATTAATCTTCTTAAGTGGATATACTATTATTCTCTGAGAAAGATAATAAATTACAACAGAGCATATTATAATAGCTAAGATAGCAGATATCCATATAATCTCATATACTCTCTTTAAAGGTTCTCTTAGTTCATTTATAGAAGTATGCATAAGTATAGCACCTTTAAAAACTCCATTTGAAAAAATAGGTATTTCAAAAGTATGTACTGGATCCACAAGTATATCTGAATGAATTTCTTTTTTATCTACAGTTTTATTTTCTCTAAGCTCTTCCAAATCTTTAGTAACTATCTGAGTGGGATTAGTTACTAATTGTTTATGTTCACTTTTTGATACCGAATATACATAACCATAGTTATCCACAAGCCATATATCCGCCGAAAGATACTTGGCTATATTATTTAAAGTTTCATTTATCTCATCTGAAGTTAAGTCTCCTGCTAAATATTGAAGTGCCTTATAACTTATAAATTGGGATTCTTTAAGCAGCTGACTTTTTCTCTGTTCAAAATAATAACTCTCAAACCAGTAAGACAAAAAAGCTGCTGTCATTACAAAACTTACTATAATAATTGCAGTAAATGCAGCTACAAGCTTTGAAAATAATCCCTTTTTCATCTACTTCACCTCAAACTTATATCCAACACCCCATACTGTTTCTATTTGCCAGTTAGGTCCTCCTTGAAGTTTTTCTCTTAATCTTTTAACATGTACATCTACAGTTCTAGAATCTCCAGGATAATCATATCCCCACACTTCACATAAAAGCTGCTCTCTAGTAAATACTCTATTTTTATTATTAGCCAGATAATATAATAATTCAAACTCTTTTGGCGGCATCTTTATATCTTCATTTCTATAGGTAACTGTATATGAATTTATATCAATAGTTAACTGTTCAAATTTCAATACTTCTTTGTTTTCATTATCTACGCTGTATCTCCTAAGTACTGCTTTAATCCTTGCTAACATCTCTTTAGGTTCAAAAGGCTTTACTATATAATCATCTGCTCCAAGTTCAAGCCCTAAAACTTTATCAAAGGTTTCTCCTTTTGCCGTAAGCATAATTACAGGAGTTTCATAATCTTTTCTTATCCATTTAAGAACATCTATTCCATCGATATTAGGAAGCATTATATCTAGGATTACTAAATCCGGTTTATATTCTAAAAATGTTGTTTCTGCTGACTTTCCATCATTTGCAACTTGCACTTCATAGCCAGCACTCTCCACATACATTTTTATTACTTCACATATATTTTCATCGTCATCTACAATTAAAATTTTTCCTATTGAGCCTTCCATCTAATTCCCTCCTAAAATTATAAACACGTACCTATATTTATCCTAAAGCTAGCACTGCCCAAATACTTCTAAAATTTCTCTAAAATACAAGATAAACTCTGCTGCTCATCTAGAACAAATGATTCTTAGGTTCAGGTAAAGTTTGCTATAGGAAATGCTTATCTCCTACTTTGAAGAAAATTGGAGTATTAGCTAATTACCATATTTGGATAAATAATTCTATAAGTTACATGATTTTAACCCCTGTATATAATTTTTAATCAAATATTGTCAAATAATTATACTTAAACGATTATTCCTATATTAAATCTATCATATATTTTAGCCTAAATAATATTGTATCTTCAAAAGTTACAAATAAGTTACAAATATTTATCCTATAAGATTTAAATGGATAAAATATGTCTTACTACCAAACTTCACCTAAGTCTCAAAATCACCGCTATAAAGGCATGTGGATTATTTCCACATGCCTCTATATTATTAATCTTCGAATAATTTACTCACCGAAATATCTTCATATATTCTTCTTATAGCTTCAGCAAATACTGGAGCTATAGATAATATCTTGAAGTTATCCAGTATCTTATTCTCTGGTAAATTTATTGTGTTTAACATTACTAACTCTTTTATAGCAGAGTTCTTTATTCTTTCTATTGCAGGTCCCGATAAAACAGCATGGGTACAGCATGCATAAACTTCTTTTGCTCCCCGTTCTATAAGAGCATTAGCCCCATTTGTTATTGTGCCTGCTGTATCTATCATATCATCTACTAATATAACGGTCTTATCCTTTATATCTCCAATTATATTCATTATTTCAGATACATTAACTCTAGGTCTCCTTTTATCTATAATAGCTATGGATGCATGAAGTTTATCTGCAAACTTTCTGGCTCTAGTTACGCTTCCAAGATCCGGAGAAACTACAACCACATCATCCTTTTCATCAAATCCTTTTTGTATAAAATATTTTGCAAGTATAGGTGTTCCTAAAAGATGATCAAGAGGTATATTAAAATATCCCTGAATTTGAGAAGCATGTAAATCCATTGTAAGTACTCTATCTGCACCAGTAGCTGTTAATATATCAGCTACAAGTTTTGCTGTAATTGGATCCCTTGCCTTAGCCTTTCTATCTTGTCTTGCATAACCATAATAAGGTATTACAGCAGTTATTCTTCCTGCAGAGGCTCTTTTAAAAGCATCAATCATAATTAAAAGTTCCATCAAATTATCATTTACTGGATTATTCGTGGATTGAACTATAAATACATCCATTCCTCTTACTGTTTCATTAATATTTACACATATTTCCCCATCACTAAAAGTTGTAACTTTGGAATCTCCTACTTTAATGCCTAAAATATCCCCTATTTGTTTAGCTAAATCAGGATGAGAATTTCCTGCAAAAATTTTAATATTTTTACCATGGGTTATCATTATGTAAAGCCCTCCTAAAAATTTTTATTTCTTTAATCCTTTTTTATACACCCAACTCTTCTTATTCACCTGCCGTGCCCTTGCTATAGCCAGTGCACCTTCTGGAACTTCATCTGTTATAGTAGAACCTGCAGCTATATAAGTATTGTCATTAACCTTAACTGGAGACACCAAATTTGTATTACATCCTATAAATGAATTATTTCCGATCAAGGTTTTATTCTTATTTTTTCCATTATAGTTTACTACAACAGTTCCACAGCCAAAATTGCACTTGCTTCCAACTTCAGCATCCCCTATGTATGTTAAATGAGATACTTTTGTATTATCACCTATTGTAGACTTTTTAACTTCTACAAAATCACCTATCTTCACAGATTTTCCTATTGTAGTTTCAGGTCTTATATAAGCAAAAGGCCCTACACTAGTATTTTCCCCTATTGTACTTTCTAATACTACAGAATTCTCCACTGTTACATTATCCTTTATTACACTACTTTGTATTCTAGAATTAGGATAAAAAATACAATTTTCGCCTATAACAGTATCCCCCTGAAAAACATTCCCAGGATATATTATTGTATCTTTTCCTATTTGAATATCTAAATCTATGTAAGTATTATTATGATCAATTAACGTAACTCCATTTTCCATATGTATTTTATTTATTCTGTTTCTCATAATCTTTTCAGCCTCTGCAAGCTGTACCCTTGAATTGACTCCCATAGTTTCCTCAAAAGGAATGGGAAGTGCACCTATTTTTTTCCCCTCTTGCTTTAATATCTCTATAACATCTGTTAAATAATACTCCCCTTGAGCATTATTATTACGTATTTTACCTAAGCTTTCAATTAAACTTTCTATATCAAAACAATACATCCCCGAATTTATTTCCTTAACCTGGAGCTCTTCTTGTAGACAATCCTTATGTTCCACTATTTTAAGTACCTGTTCATCTTCCTCTCTTATGATTCTTCCATAACCAAAAGGATTTTGTACTATAGATGTAAGTATAGTAGCTCCATAGCCCCCAGCTTCAT
Source organism: Clostridium kluyveri DSM 555 (assembly GCF_000016505.1). Taxonomy (NCBI): domain Bacteria; kingdom Bacillati; phylum Bacillota; class Clostridia; order Eubacteriales; family Clostridiaceae; genus Clostridium; species Clostridium kluyveri. Next base: position 136,610 of record NC_009706.1, on the reverse strand, counting down.
GAAAATCCAGCATGTTTTTTATAGTATTTTCTTTTATTAAAGGTGAATCCCCTGTGAATACAGCTACAATTCCTCTTTTGTTTTTTAAAAAATCACTAGCACAAAGAACCGCATGTCCTGTGCCTAGTTGTTTATCTTGAAAAGAATAACTTGTATTTTTAACCTCTGTAGCTTTTTTTACTTTTTCTGAATTTTTCCCAATTACCACATTTATATCCTTTATTTGTGCTTTTTTTACAACATCAATAACTACATTTATCATTTCTTTGCCGCAGATTTTATGAAGTACTTTAGGTTTAGAAGATTTCATTCTTTTACCTTCACCTGCAGCCAGTATTATAGCACAATTATACATTTCAACACCTCTTTAATGGTTATAAATCTTCACTTTTCTACAATATATCATTAAACATCCCTTAATATTATATTTTATATAAAAATTATTTGCAACCTTATAAAAATAGCATAAAATAGCTGAAAATAATAAAAAGGAGTAATTACTCCTTTTTATTATTCCTCTACCTTTTCCTCGGTAACAGTTTCCTCATTTTTTACTTTTTCATACTCACCAAGAATTGCTTTTTGTATCTTCTCTCTTGTTTGAGTATTTATTGGGTGAGCAATATCCTTAAACTCTCCATCAGGAGTTTTCCTACTTGGCATTGCTATAAAAAGACCATTCTGACCTTCTATAACCTTTATATCGTGAACAACGAATTCGTTATCAAAGGTTACTGAAACAATAGCTTTCATCTTACCCTCGGCAGCAATTTTCCTCACTCTGACATCTGTAATTTGCATATAATCCACCTCCAAGATGCTTATGTATATACTATTCTCTATATCTTATATTTTTCCTTCTTGTTTTTTGAAAAACTAATAAATTTTTTGAAAATTTTATTAGTTAAATGTTTCCAGAAGGGAATAACAATGCATTACCATTTTCATCAATACCTTTAAAATCTACTATAGATTTATAATCCTGTACTAATTTTTTAGGGGTTTCTACATTATCTATTAAAAACCCTATGCCCAAAAGTTCACTTTCAAATTCTTTCAATAGATTTATTATGCCTATGGCAGTTCCTCCTGCCCTCATAAAGTCATCTATAAAAATACATTTACTCCCCTTCTTTAAGGCCTTTTTAGATAAGGACATAGTTTGAATTCTTCCTGTAGAACCTGAAACATAATTTATAGTTAAAGTAGACCCTTCAGTAAACTTTTGTTCTCTCCTTACAACTACAAGTTGGACTCCCATCATCCTAGCCACCTCATAAGCTAAAGGAATCCCTTTGGTTTCAACAGTAACCACATAATCAATATTTTTCTCTATAAAAATAGATGCTAAGATCACTCCTGCAATATATATTATAGCAGGATTAAACATTATATCTGTCATATATAAAAAATTGCCTGGTATTATTCTTTCTCTATTTTTCAAAATAATACATAATTTTTCAGCAAATTCTCTTCTCTTTTCACTGGATATTCCACAGACATACTTTATCCCTCCTGAGGCTCCGGATATAGTATCTATTCTTCCCATTTGAAATTTATTCAAAGTGTCTTTCACTACTAATATATCTTCACTTACTGTGGACTTAGCTGTATTAAACATAAGAGTAAAATTATTCAGACTCATTATTTTGTTAGGATTTTCCAGCAAAATTTTAGTTATTGCCGCTATTCTATGGTTTCTACTGAATTTCTGCATCTTATCACCTATCTATAAATTTTACGAATAATATCTTAAGATTTTATTCTATTATTCATATTGTATTCTAAAAGTCATCAATAATCAACTCTTATTTAATTCTAATACTAATACACAAAAATTCATTCCATTTTAACTCTCACTAAAACAATGCTCATTATCAAGTGATTCTAAAGTTCAAATGGAGTTTCCCCATGTTTTTATTTTAAAAAAGTATGATTTTGTGTGTTTTTTAACTAAATTTTGTATATAATTAGTAAATAGGTCAAGTTAATTATAAGGAGTGATTTAATTGTCATTTGATTTTATAAAAAATAAAAAAGTTCATTTTATAGGCATAGGCGGAATAAGTATGAGTGCACTAGCAGAAATTTTGCTGGAAAAAGGCTTTAAAGTCTCCGGTTCAGATGTGAAATCTTCTGAAGCCACAGAAAGATTAGAATTAAAAGGAGCAAAAGTATATATAGGACAGATAAGCCAAAATATAACCTCTGATATAGATCTTGTAGTATACACTGCTGCAATTTCAAAAAATAATGAAGAACTATTAAAAGCTAAAGATTTAAATATCCCCCTTATGGACAGGGCTGAATTCTTAGGTGAAATAATGAAAGGACATAAATACAATATAGCAGTATCCGGTACTCACGGTAAAACTACCACCACTTCCATGTTATCCTCCATAACACTTGAAGCTAATCTGGATCCTACCATACTTGTGGGCGGAAATTTAGACATAATAGGTGGAAATGTCCGTATTGGGAATAGTCCTTTCTTTATTACAGAGGCTTGTGAATATAAAGAATCCTTTCTTAAATTCTTTCCCTTTATAGGTATAATCTTAAATATCGATGCAGATCATCTAGATTACTATAAAGATATAGAAGAAATACAAAATGCATTTATAAAATTCGGAAAACTAATTCCTAAGGAAGGATATTTGGTATGCTGTGCTGATGATAGAAGAATGGAAAAAATTATATCAAATGTAAATTGCAATGTAATGAGCTATGGTATAGAAACTGGAGATATTACTGCTAAAAATATATGCTTTGACAAAGAAGGACGTGCTTTCTTTGAAGTATATAAATCCGATAAAAAATTATTTTCCTTGAATTTAAGTGTTCCAGGCGAACATAATATATTAAATGCACTAGCAAGTATATCCGTTTCTTTGATTTTAAATATATCAGTTGATAATATAATAAATGGACTAAAAAGTTTTAAAGGTACCCATAGAAGATTTGAAATTAAAGGCCAGAGAAAAGGTGTAGTGGTTATAGATGATTATGCACATCACCCTACAGAGATCAAAGCAACTTTAAATGCTGCAAAAAATTATCCTCATAAAAGAATAATTTGTGTATTTCAACCCCATACTTTTTCAAGAACTATAAGTTTATTTAAAGAATTCACTGCTGCTTTTGATAATGTAGATGAACTAATACTATCAGACATATTTCCTGCAAGAGAAAAAGACACAGGTGAAATAAGTTCATCTATGCTATGTGAGCAAATTATAAAGAGAGGGGTTAAGTGCAGAAACATAAAAGACTTCGATTCAATAGTTCAGTATTTAAATAACATTTTAACAGAAGGAGATGTACTCTTAACAATAGGGGCAGGAGACGTTTTTCAAGTTGGTGAATTATATTTAAATCAATAACTCCATGAAAAAATTTATAATTAGGTGTAAAATACCTCTAATAGGGTAATACTATATTCGATATCCTATTGGAGGTGTTAATATGAAAAATTTTTTAATATCTGCCGTTGTAGATATTTTCTTGATTTTAATATCCTATTTCTTATTTGTAAAAATAATCAATGGCCCTACAAGACATAAATTATATAAAAAATTTTTTAGTTCTTTTGCTAAATTTGTAATTTATATATTTATCATAAGTATACTTATAACTGGTATAACCGCTTTCATATTATATAAAACTTCTTACATAGCTTATATAAACATAATATCCCCAGCTTTAATTTCTATATTAGTAGGATTTTTAATGTCAACAGTACCTACGAGAGGTGAAGGGGATAATGAAAATCTCCCTGTAAAATAATATTTTCTTACACAAATCAGTATCTATGTTCATTAAAAATAGCTAAAGCCTAAAATGATAGTATGTTTTAGGTTTTAGCTACCTTTTTATTCATAAAAGATATATTACTGAAAATTTGGAAATCACACACTATTCTGCAAGTGTCTAAATATGTTATAATCGTAGAATAAAAAGCTTGAAAAGGAGTTGTTAAAATTATGAAAGACAAATATAGGGATCTATTTAAGTTAATTGTGAAATCCTACTATGATGAAAACTTTGAAGAGACAGTAGAACAAATTCTATCCGAACATAAGTTGGATAGGGAAGAATTTTGTAAAATCATATCTTCATTATGCGGCACTAACATAACTTACAGCTCAAATTTCATGGAAGAATTAAAAAAAGCAATAAAATCTTATAATAAAGATGAAAAAATAATAAATAAGGTTACTAACTGTTCTCAGGAATGCAGAGATGGAGATAAAACTCTATGTGAAAAATCTTGTCCTTTTGATGCTATATTTATTCACAAAGAGAAGAATCATCCATTCATAGATAAAGATAAATGTACTGACTGCGGTTTTTGTGTAGATGCCTGTCCTAACGGTTCTATAATGGATACTGTTCAATTTCTACCACTTGCTAATATCTTGAAAAGTGATTCTCCTGTAATAGCCATAGTAGCTCCTGCCATAACAGGTCAATTCGGAGATAATGTTACAATGGAGCAATTAAGAACTTCTTTCAAAAAAATAGGCTTTACAGATATGATTGAAGTGGCATTTTTTGCAGATATGTTAACCTTAAAAGAAGCAGTGGAATTTGACAGTCATGTAAAGGATAAAAAGGATCTTGTAATAACTTCTTGCTGTTGTCCTATGTGGGTTGGCATGTTAAGACGAAAATACAATAATCTAGTAAAACACGTATCTCCTTCTGTATCACCAATGACCGCTGGTGGAAGAGTACTTAAAAAATTAAATCCTGAATGTAAAGTTGTTTTTATAGGTCCCTGTATAGCGAAAAAAGCAGAGGCAAAAGAAAAAGATATAATTGGTGATATAGACTTTGTACTTACTTTTACAGAAACAAAAGATATCTTTGATGCACTTAATATAGATCCTTCTAAAATAGAAGGTGATGCTTCAACTGAATATGCTTCTAAGGGAGGACGATTATATGCACGTACCGGCGGGGTATCTATTGCTGTAGGAGAAGCTGTGGAAAAAATGTTCCCCGAAAAGAAGGAATTATTTAAATCAGTTCAGGCAAACGGTGTAAAGGAATGTAAAGAATTATTAAGCCGTGCTGAAAAAGGAGAAATCTCAGCTAATTTTATTGAAGGAATGGGATGTATTGGAGGTTGTGTAGGAGGGCCTAAAGTACTTATACCAAAAGAAAAGGGAAGAGATAAAATAGATGCCTTTGCCGAAAACTCTGAAATCAAAGTTTCCATAGATAGTAAATGTATGGATAAAATACTGGAACTTTTAGATATTAATTCTTTAGAAGATTTTAAAAATGTGGAAAAAATCGAGCTATTAGAAAGACGTTTCTAAAATATACTTGTAACTCCGTATTTGTCACTTTATTATGTTAATTTTGTTATATATAAATTATTTTACTATTACATTTATAAAACTTTAGTATTTATGTTACCTTATTTGGATGTTATACTTAAATATGAGGTGATCATAATGCTTAAAAACACTAAAGGGGTTATTTTTGATATGGATGGAACCCTTGTAGATTCTATGTGGCTGTGGGAAAGTATTGATAGAAAAATTTTAAATAAAAGAAACATACCAATGCCTGAAAATTTGAAACAGGATATACAAACTATGACTTTTTATGAAGTTGCTAAATATTTTAAGAATAGATTTAATCTACCTGAAAGTATAGAGGAAATTCAAAATGAATGTTATGACACATGTGTTTATGAATACTCTACAAACATACCATTAAAGCATGGTGCCAGAGAATTTTTGCTTTTATTAAAACAAAAAGGCATTAAAATAGGCCTAGCTACCAGCAACTCTAGGGAATTAACAGAAATAAGCCTTAAGAAAAATAAGGTATATGATCTTTTTGATGCCATAACCACAGTATCTGAAGTAAAAAGAGGTAAAAGTTTTCCTGACATATTTCTTTTAACTGCTAAAAAATTAAATTTATCTCCCAAAGATTGTATAGTATTTGAGGATATTTTACCTGCAGTCAAAGGTGCTAAAGCTGCTGGTATGTCTGTAGTTGGGGTATATGATTTCTATTCAGATTATCAATGGGATGATGTAATAAAACATGCTGATATGTATATATTTAAATACAAAGATTTAACGGAAGGTAGTGTAAAATTTTCATCTTTAAGTGAGTTGTTGAATATAATGTAATGTTATAGAAATATTAATGGAGAAATTAAAAATGCTTACTTTTTTACTTTTACTACTAATAATAGGAAATGGGATTATTTTGTATCATTTTTCAAACAAGTTTTCATCACAACGGAGACAAATAATTTCTTTAAAATATGAAAATGATTCTTTAAAATCAAAATTATCAAAAGAATCTCCAAAACGAGTAGATATAAGTTATATTACTCCTGAAAATTCAAATGCAGTAGTTACTATAAAAACTAGCCTTTATTTAGCTCCTACTTTAAAATCTAGTGTAGTAAATATTTTAGAGGAAAATACTCCACTAAAAATTGAAGATACTGCTAAAATTCAAAACCAGTTGTGGTATGAAATATCTTTAAATCAAATTAACAGATCATCTAGAATAAATTCTAAGGGATGGGTAAAATCTAATTATATAAAAATAACTTGACTAAACTCCAGCGCTGTATGGGCTGGAGTTTTTGTCAATAAATTAATTTATTACATTTGATTATTCCATCTATATATTCTGGAACAATTTTTATTATATCTTTCCTACAGCAGTATTCTAAATCATCATATAATTTTAATTTTTTTATTCTTTTATAATGGGAGGCTTTTTTTATAAATGTTATAATATCTGGGTTCTGTTCATAAATATATAATGCAGTTCTGGCTATATCTGTAAGATCGACTTTTATCTTTTTTATCACACAATTTATCATGTATCCGCTGCATATGAAATCATCTATAGAAAATTGCCCACAGGTACCTGCATTAACTATTACCACATCATTATTTAGATTTATACTTCTATTTGCTACTTCGTCTGCATTTATAAGAGCACCAATTAATATATTTTTAGCCATTATACTTCCCTTTATAGCTTTAGTGCCATTACTTGTGGTAATTACTAACGTCTTATTTTCTACAACCTGTCTACTATATTCCAAAGGGGAATTAGAACAATGGAATCCTTCTATTTTTAAAGCTTTTCTCTCTCCTCCCATTACATACTTTTCTCTATTTTTATGGTATATTTCTAAGGCCTCTTCTATAGTTAACACTGGTATTACTTCCCTGCATCCATTATTAATAGCAGTAATTATTACGGAAGTTGCCCTAAGCATATCTACTACTATTACAGATTTATGTAAAATCTTTTCTTTTTTTATATCATCTGCTGATATTATTATGTCTATTTTCAATTGAACATCAGCCTTTCCAAAAACAACTTTATAATATACTAATTACAATATATTCCTTGATATATATCTTTATCTTTCATAGCTTTATCAATTTCATTTAAAATTTCCCACTTTTTTAAGCTCCATTTAGGTTCTATAAGCAAATCTCTAGGAGAATCTCCTGTTAATCTATGAATTACAACATCCGAACGAATATTTGATAAAGCCATGCATATTATATCTACATATTCCTGCTGCCTCATAAATTTCAATTTACCTTCATTATATAATTTAACCATAGGAGTATGTTTCATTAAATGAAGCAGATGAAATTTTACCCCCTGTATATCTTGATTTGAAATATACTTTACTGTATTTATCATATCACTTTGATTTTCTCCCGGCAAACCCATTATTACATGTGCTACTACATCAATATTTTTCTTTCTAAGATTATATACAGCCTTCTCAAAGGTATATAGATTGTACCCTCTATTTATTTTCCTGGCGGTATACTCATTGGAAGTTTGAAGCCCAAGTTCTACCCAAATATAAGTTTTTTCATTAAACTCATGTAACAGCTCTAAAACATTCGCTTCAAGACAATCAGGTCTTGTGGCTATTGCCATGCCTACTACACCTTCCTGACTCATAGCTTCTTCATATTTTTCTCTAAGAATTTCTATAGGGGCATAAGTATTTGTATAGGCTTGAAAATAGGCTATATATTTCCCTTGTTTCCACTTTTTATTCATCATCTTTTTTATATTATAAAATTGCTCTGTTATAGAAAGATTTCTATTTCCTGCAAAATCCCCTGATCCCCTTTCACTACAAAAAATACATCCTCCACTGCTTATCTTGCCATCTCTGTTAGGACAGGAAAATCCCCCATCTAAAGATATTTTAAATACTTTACATCCAAATTTTTTTCTTAAATAATAGTTTAAATTATAGTATGCTTTATCTCCCCACTGCATTATAAATTTTCATCCTTTCAATAATACATAACTACTAGGGCTTATTATATCATATTTTAACTGCCTTAAAATCTTTTAAGTTCAGCCTCCATTTTCCAATTATATCAGGAAGAGATTCACTATTGTTTGCTTTAGATATAACATCAAAATTCAATGTATCTGTATCAAAAGAAGAAAAAACTATGTCTACTTTATTAAGTGGGAAGTTATCTTCAAATTTAAAATTTATTATATCTCCGGAATCCATTTTATACATTCTTATGCAGTGACCTATACTATCATTTGTATACTGAGCTACAATGAACTTTTCATCAGAAGAAAATGTTAAAAATTCTACTTTAGTATTTTTTAGAATATCTAAGTTTATTATATTTTTACCTATAATTTTTTGATTATATTCATCTATTTGCTCCTGTTGTGCACTTTCACTATTTCCCTGTCCATCTGAAGAACCTGAATTATCAGATTGTACTTCCATGCTTTCATCTATTTTTACTACCCCTATATATGAATTTTTATCATAAGTAACTAAGGCTAGATAATCACCTCCGTAAGAAAAATCAAGTATTCCAAAATTGCTTCTTGGCACAGACATTTTATTCACATTCGCTTCATCATCTTTAGAAAATACATATTGTGGCATATTATTTATACCTATTATTACATCTACGTTTATGTTATCTTTACTTCTCATTTTTATTCTATTTTTCTCAACAAAAGCTTCTCTATCTAAAATGCTGCTAATTTCACCAATTTTATAATCATTTCCTTCTTTTATAACTTTTACTGAATATTCATCCAAAGTTGAAAAAGGTTTACTTAAATCAGATCTTACAATTTTCACTTTGAAAACTCCAGATTTACCAACTTCACTATTATCATTTAAACTATAACCCATAATACTTAAATTTTGATTTTCATTTGCTACAGGACTTTTTAAAAGTTCTTTAGAATATAACTTCTTGATATTTTCAATATCATTCTTCATAAGATATTTCATATAGGTATCTACGGTACTAGCTGCAGCCTTCATATCAAAATCTCCATTTATACTGGTAGTATTCGGTTGCTCATATGAACTACATCCAAACAATATACCTGAAAAAAAAATGACAATAAATATTATTTTGAATATATATATTTTTTTCATAAATTTTCCACTAGTTAATTTTAGTAGAAATTTCACCCCCTTTATCAAAAATGATACTTCATTTTACAAATCTTATTTTTCCCTCAAATAAAATTTTAATTTATAATTCATTATTTTTATTTAATGCTTATATACTTTAATATTGGATAGTTTTATTAAAAGTATTTTATGGGGAGGGAGATTTTTGAAAGAAAAAATAATTTTAATTTTTCAAATATCTACAGTTTTTATAGGAACTGTGGTTGGAGCAGGTCTGGCATCTGGACAAGAAATTAGCCAATTTTTTACACAATATGGTTATAATAGTTTTATAGGTATATTAGGTTGTTCTATTATCTACATAATAATGTCTATTATAATAATAAATATAAGTATAAAATATAAATTAAATTCTTATGATGGTCTTATAAAATTGGTCAGTCCTGGATTTTTGGGCATGGCTACTAATTTTTTAACTACCTTTTTTCTAATGGGAAGCTCAGCAATAATATTGGCTGGAAGCGGTGCTTTAATACACCAATACTTTAACCTGCCTAGATGGGTAGGTATGTTATTAATGCTCACTATATCTATAATCGTATTATCTAGAAATATTAAAGGTCTCATGGAAATAAATTCAGTCATAGTACCTTCCCTTATATTAGTCATACTTACTTTATTCATATTATATTTGGCATTTTATAAAAATATAAATATCTCTTACTTAAAAAGTATACCTCATTATAAAAATAATTGGTTTTTTTCTTCATTAATATACGCAGGGTTTAACATATTATGTTATAGCGGAGTGTTAATCCCTCTTACACTTTCTATAAATAAAAAGAAAAGCCTTATAGCCGGTTCCATCATAGGCTCCCTGGGTCTTACTATATTAGCTCTTATTATAAATTTTTTATTACTTTTAAACATACCTTATATTTTTAAATATGAAATTCCTCTACTTTATATAGCCAACCGTTTTGGAAAAGCACTTCAAATAATGATACTTATTATAATCTGGCTTGAAATGTTCTCTACTGAAGTATCCAATGTATATAGTGTAGGAAAAAATTTTGAAGAAATATTTAATATATCTTATAAAAAATCAATATTTATAATTATTCTTATTATAATTCCTATATCTCAAATTGGTTTTGTAAATCTTATTTCTTTTCTATACCCAGCCTTTGGAGTAGTCAGTCTTATATTTATAATACAATGCATAATTTTTTATTTTAAGAATTAAGTGCATAATGGTATCGCATAATAATACCTAGACACCTGCATGCAATCAGACTATACTTAAAAAGTACCAATAAAATTCTATTATTACTTCTAAATAATATATTATTTAAGGAAGTGCTTTTTATGATAAATCACCTTAAAAATTGCCAATTATGTCATAGACATTGTAAGGCAGATAGACTTGATGGAAATACTGGATTTTGTCATGCAGGTAAAAATATAAAAATAGCCAAGGTATGTCTACACACTTGGGAAGAGCCCTGTATCTCCGGAAGTAATGGTTCTGGAACTATATTTTTTTCCAACTGCAATTTAAAATGTAATTTTTGTCAAAATTATGAAATAAGTGCCAATGGTTTTGGAAAGGAAGTATCTGTAGAAAGACTCAGTGAAATTTTTCTATTTCAACAAAATCAGGGAGCACATAATATAAATTTGGTTACACCTACCCATTATATTCCTCAAATAATTCAAGCTTTAGATATAGCAAAATCACAAGGTCTTAATTTGCCAGTATTATTTAATACAAATAGTTATGAAACTATATCTGCATTAAAGGCTTTAAAAGGATATATAGATGTATACCTGCCATATCTGAAATATTTTAACAATAAATATTCCATTAAGTACTCTAATGCTCCAGATTATTTCATTCACGCCACAAAAGCTATAGAAGAAATGTTTAATCAGGTAGGCAGTGTAGCATTTGACAAAAATGGATTGATAACAAAGGGGGTTATAATAAGACATCTTATGCTTCCTGGACTACTATTTGATTCCAAAAAAATAATAGATTATATTTATAATACCTTTGGTGATTCAGTATACATAAGCATTATGAATCAATATACTCCCCTTTATAAAGCTTATAAATTTCCTGAAATAAATAAACCTTTAAATTCAAAACATTATAATTCTTTTATAAATTATTGCATTTCATTGGGTATAAAAAATGCATTTATCCAAAGCACGGGAACCTGTTCTAAAAATTTCGTACCTCATTTTGATTTACAGGGAATTTAATATAAAATATAATAAGAAAACTGGCCAAATGTCTCTAGCCAGTTTTCTTATTATATTTTATATTTATATAATTCGGCTTTAAAAGACTCTGTTATGTTCTTGAATTCATGTATATTATTCATAAGATTTTTAATTTCATTAGTATAACTTGATACATTGGCACTTACTTCTTCAGAAGATGCTGAATTTTCCTGTGCAATTGCAGCTAGAGACTCCATATTTTCATATATTCCAGATATAGCTTCTGACTGTACATTTAACTTGTCTATAGTTTTTATCATAGATTCAGCTACTGTTGCCGCTGCAGTAGTCGCTTCATAGCTTATATTTCTAACATCTTTTAAATTCTCACTTTCCCCTTTAAGGACATCAAATTGCGATTCTATTTTATCTACCAATACTTTTATTTCATCTACAAATTTAATTAAATTAGAATTTATATCCTTAACTGCATCTTGAGACTGTTCTGCTAAAACTCTAATCTCCTCTGCTACTACTACAAAGCCTTTTCCTTGTTCTCCAGCTCGAGCCGCCTCAATGGAAGCATTTAATGCCAACAAATTAGTCTGTTCTGAAATCTCTGATACCACTGAAACTATACTGGTAATATCTTTTACTTTTGATTGAAGCTCTAATCCTTTATCATTAACCTCTTTAAAACTCTGCAGTGTAGATAATATATTTTTACTGGTATTATCTATATTCTCATAACTATTATTTATTTTATCTATTGATTTTTCTAATTCCAGTTTATTATTGTTTTCATCCTCCACTATATTATTTAAATGTCTTATATTCTCATTTAATACAGACACTACATTCTGGGTATTTTCCGCCTGATCCACAGCACAATTGGCCACCTGTTCCACCACATCCGATATTTCATTTGAAGTACTATTCATAGAATTAGATATTTCATTTATATTAGATACAAAAGTACTCATCTCATCAGTTACACCTTTAAATCCTGTAAAGTCTGCTTTAATGATACTTTTATGCTTTTTAATAAGATTAAATATATCTTCAAAAAAATCATTTGTCTCTATATCTCCATCTTCAATATAATTACCATTATTAATTTTATCTATAGTTTCTATTATGAGGGATTTAGGTCTCATAAGTATGGAGCCAGAAATATATGATGCAAAAAGAATTAATATTGAAATAATTATAGATTTAAACCAATCATTTGATCCAAATATTAAAATAGAAATCATTAAACAAAATATAAAATTAATTATTCCTACTTTTAAGCCCAGATTATTTATAATTCCAAATGAAAGAAATTTATTAAACTTATATACCTTCTTATAATATATTTCTTTCTCAAAAATAAATTTAAATTTTACTGAATTATTATTTCTCTCTATTTCTTCTATCTTCAACTTTTCACCAAAAAACCCAGCACTTCCTTCTATCATTCCCATAAGATAATCAAACATACCTCTTTCAGATTTATACTCAAATACAGCAGCTTTTGAAGATATGGGATTAATCGTCACCAAAGGTGGCTTGGCCCCTGGAAATTTTTTAGTCATAGCTACATGAACATCAAACATTGATCTTAAAAATGAATATAAATTTTCATGTTTAAAAAAAGCTGGGTAATCTTTGTAGAAGGCATTTATGTTATCAAGACCTATCTTTTTCCATAACTCTTTTGTATCTTCATTATTAACTTTTGCTATATATTCTATTACCTTTTTTACTTCTCCGTCATTTACATTTTCAGCAGGGGAAAATATCTTAGATGCCCCCCATCCTACTGAATTCATAGCATCATTTACAATTTCATCATTATATAATTTTCTGCAGGTTCTCATCCATGTAGCAATAACAGTACCTTTCATTTTTTATTCCTCCTTTCAAATTTTTATCAGTTTATTCCAAAGAATGATTGTGAAATAAAAGTTCTAACCATAACTCATTTTAGATTAGAACTTTTAATTATGTATTTAATAGTTTTTTTATTATAACTTTATTTCCAACTTATCTAATTTTGCAATTATTTTTAAATCTTTAATTTCTATTGTTTCAGTTCTTATACTATTTTTTCCACTTATAAGTAAAACTTTTTTGTTATCCATTTTTTTTATTTGTCTTACCTCTCTTTTTCCACCATATTCAACCAGACATATGGAATTATTCTCTATTTCTCCAGTTATATGTGCCAAAGCCAGATCCCCATCTTGTATTCTAAAACCTTCCATATCATTACTTTCTATTTGTAAGTAAATTACTTTGTCTTGAGCATATCCTTCTACTTTATTATTTATTATAGGTAATTGCTTAAAATTAATTATTTTATTTATATCATATCCATAGATAGGTATCTTTTTTAGAACTGAACTAAATGCTTCACTCCAAACATCCTGAACCTGGATTTTTTCTTTTTTAGGTACAGGAGAAAATTTTTCATTTTTTTCTTCTTCATATGCCTGTTCCTCAAAAGACATGGTTATATCATTTATATTTTTACCTAAAATTTTAGATAATTTATCAATTATACCTTGGCTTGCTATTTTCCTGCCTAATTCTACTTCATTAATAAACTTTTCTGATACACCCAATTTTTTCCCCAATAATTTTTGACTAATTCCTAATTCTATTCTTGCAGATTTTATTTTTTCTCCTACCCTACTCATTTTTTCCTCCTGATTTAATCTTGTAGATAATAATTCAAATTCTGTACATAATTTGAAAATTTCACTCTTTTAAAAGTTTATAACTTAATTTTATTATATATTGACTATTCATAGAATTAAATATCTTTATCTTTCCAATTTTACTTTTATTGCTTTCTATATGATATTTAATAAGCTGCCTTTTCAACTGCCTAACAGTTCCCTTACTTCCATCAAGTATTAGAACATCCTGATTTAAAACTTTAGATATACTTTTTTTTATAAACGGATAATGGGTACATCCAAGTACTACTGCTGCGATTCCGTTTCCTTTTAAAGGAATTAATTTTTCTTCCAAATAACGTTCTATTTCCTCTCCTTCTGTTTTTCCCTCCTCAATAAGTTCTACTAGACCACTACATGGAAGGGGTAAGATATTTGAATTGCTATATCTTTTCATAAGATTATTGAATTTACTTTCTGCTAGGGTCATAGGTGTTGCCATTATTATTATATTTCCCTTTCTATTACATTCTACTGCAGGTTTTAAGGCCGGTTCTATACCTACTATGGGCATATATTTACTATATGCCTTTCGCAAATCTATTATAGCGGCACTAGTAGCAGTATTACAGGCCACTACTAAGGCCTTTATATTTTTCTTTAATAAAAATTCTACAGCATTAAATGTGAGTTTTTTAACCTCTTCCACAGTTCTCACTCCATAAGGTGCCATCTTTGAATCCCCAAAATAAACAAAATTTTCATTTGATAAGATCTTAACAGCTTCTTTTAATACACTTATTCCTCCCACTCCTGAATCAAAAAAACCAATTGGCCTATCCTCAGAATCCACTCTATCACCTCACCACTTAATAAAAATGTTATACATTTTATTATATAATATAGATTTAAACTACACAAATTTTTAAAAACATGAATAAATAACCTTAATTTTTAAGCTTTATCCTTAAAATCAAATATTATATTTTATATTTTTTAACTATTGCAACCTGACCCATAAATTTATTCAAAATCTATTGACATATATGAATATTAATTATAAAATCATAAATATATAAAATTTAAATAATTAATAAATAATTTATATTTTATCAACTAGAATATAAATTAAATTGACTATACACTGACAGAGTATTAAAAATCTATGCTCTTCTAACTCATTTATAGGAGGAAAAAACTATGTTAAAAGATTTAATCTATGTAATACCTAAGACTATGCAATCTGAAGATAGTTTAAAAGAACTACTAACTTCTCATCCTGAAATAAAATTTGTATCTCTTGTAGGTATAGATCTTTCAGGAAATGACACTGACGAGAAAATCCCTATTAAGATTTTTCTAAAAGATATCTCTGGATTTTTAAAAGGATCAATTCAGACTGATGGTTCATCTGTAGTTCTTCCAGGTATAGCTACACTAAATAATGCAAAAGTCGATATGGTATGTGATTGTGATGTGAATTGGTATATAGACTATAATACTAATAATATCGATCCTGAAACAGATAAACCTGTTGGAACACTTAGAATTCCATGCTTTTTCTATCATGAGCACAAAGCTGTAGATTCTAGATATGTACTAAAAAATTGTATACAACACTTTAAAACAAATCTTCTAAATTTATTCAAAGAATATCCAAATTCCCTTTCTTCTTTTGGACTAAAATATGAAGATATAGATGATGTAGTTGCTACATGTGCAACAGAACTAGAATTCTGGGTAAATACTCCTAATAACCCTGCTGAAATTGAAGAATTATCCACATCCCAAACACTACAAGAACAATATTGGACTAGAACTAAAGGTGCAGTAAGGACTGCTTTAGAACAAACACTTTCAACTATGGAATTGTACGGATTAGAACCTGAAATGGGTCATAAAGAAGTAGGAGGAATAAAATCCAACATTGATGATAAGGGAAGATTTAATCATATAATGGAACAACTTGAAATAGACTGGAAATATTCTACTGCAGTACAATCTGTGGATAATGAATTACTGGTAAAAAGTATAGTTAAAGAAACTTTCAGAAATAATGGATTAGAGGTTACTTTCCTAGCTAAACCTATAGATGGAGTAGCTGGAAGCGGAGAACATACTCACATAGGCATGGCATTGAAACTGAAAAGTGGTAAAATGATAAATTTATTTTCTTCTACTAAAAATCACTTTTTAAGTATTTTTGGTTACGCTTCCGTAATGGGTATACTTAAAAATTACGAGGTTATAAATCCCTTCGTATCTTCTACAACGGATTCTTTAAGAAGATTAAAACCTGGATTTGAAGCACCTGTTTGTATAGTAACTTCTATAGGACACACTGTTGAAATACCTTCAAGAAACAGAACCGTACTTATAGGAGTTGTAAGGGATTTAGAAAATCCTTTAGGTACAAGATTTGAACTTAGAGCTCCAAATCCTCGTACTAATACTTATCTTGCTGTAACAGGATTATACATGGCCATGTTAGATGGAATAACTTATGCAATAACTGGTTCTAAGACAGAAGATGATCTTTTGGCCGAGTTATCCAAAAAACCTGGAGAAGATGCATCTTACTTAGAAAAAGATAGAGCTTATAGAAGTGAAGAAGATGTATTTGAAGACTTTACTGATGAAGAAAGAGCTAAATTCTTCGGTACGGCACCTGCAACTGTATATGAAAACTTAACAGCTATTGATAAATATCCAGAAAAGAAAGCTGTATTAACTAAAGATGATGTATTAAATGACAAATTAATAAACAGTTTCAAATTAGGTGCTATAAAAAGATGGTTAGTAGAACTGAATCATAGAATTTTAAATGAATACATTGACGAAATAAGAGGTTATAAATTACTTCATTCTGTAGATAAAGCTTTAGATTTAGATGTAGCTACCTGGATGAAAATAGATGCTTTAAAATGCTATTTGATGAAGGATTCCTATTCTAATAAGAGTTTATTCTCTAAAATAAGAATTGCATCAGAGGAAAAAAACTACGAAGAAGTATCCAACCTTCAAATAGAAGTAGAAGAAAAAATGTCAGAGCTAAGAGAATTATACTCTATATATAAGAAAAATTTACTTGATATTTAATGTTTAAAACAGAGTAAGTCTACAAAACTTACTCTGTTTTATAAATATAATTTAAAAATCTCTTAGCGGAAAATTTCTTAATATTACCTCTTTTTTGTTGTTCACAGCTTTCCAAAGTTCAATCCTATCTATTTTGACCATCTTACAGGTATTCTCTATTTTAATGTTTTCATGAAGTTTATTATGTTCTTTAAAATTGGATTCCCTCATTTGATAACTAGTATTTGCCAGCAACACCTTTAAATTAATATCCTTTAAATTCTCTTTTACATTAAATTTATGCAATTTTAGAATTTCATTTATTTGTCTAGCTAATCTTATAATATATCCTTTATTCTCAATTTTTAAATTGATAGATTTATAAAAAGAATCAATACCAACATCATTTATCTGTACTTTAAATTTCTTATAGGGTTTTAATATATCCGAAATAATTTTAGTGAGTTTTTCTAAATCAGGATTTTCTATAATTTCAAGAGTTATATGTAACATGGGTACATTTTTATATAATTTATATTTTCTACATATATTTTTTTGTATGCGTTGAATATAGAAATAAGAATCTTTATCAAATAAAGCCACCAAATAATATTTCATTATTTTCTCAATCCCCCAGATAAATTTACAAATATACATTTTGTTTAGGTATTATTATAACATAAAACCACCATATATAGTATTAAATATTTATATTAATTTATAGAATACAAACTTTATAAAAAGACAATACTATTAATGTTTAAAAATTATATAGAGAAAGAGGTGACAAATCCTGCTTACTAAAAATACGATATTTCTATAAGCAGGTAAAATTATGAATAATGGTAAAAATTCCAGTATAGGATGTATAGTTAACGAATGTAGATTTCATGCAAAGGACACCAATTACTGCACACTTGACAAAATAGAAGTCACCAAACATGAAGCAATGGCTAAAGACGTACAATGTACTGACTGTGGAAGTTTTAAAAAGGAATAATTTCTTCCACAGTATATTCTAAAAAACACAAATTACACTTAAAAAACCTAGCTTTATTTTTTAAAGCTGGGTTTTAAATTTATGTGAACACTAGAATTAGATGATACTCTCATTTTCTCCAAAGTGGCAAATAAACACTGCCACATGCCTGGATAAGTTCTTCCTCTAAAGTATAACGTATTCTAAGTACTAAAGGCACTAAGAATGCTGTTAATAAGGTTCAGATGAGGATAAGTATTTTTTATAGTAAACTTCACCCAGGCCCAAGAATCACTTGATAAATAAATAATTTTAACACACCCTTCATATTTTTAAATTTATTATTAAAATAATATAGAATTATGTTATAATAAACTTTGTGTAATATGAATTAAATTTAATATTTTCTAAAACTTTATATAAATTAAATTTATGATAAGGATGGATACATAAATGAATAAATTAGTAATTAATGGCGGAAATCCTCTTTCCGGTTCTATAGAGATTAACGGTGCTAAAAATGCTGCCGTTGCAATATTACCAGCATCAATACTAGCCAGCAGTGGTATATGTTCCATTGATAATATACCTGACATAGAAGATGTACATTGTATAGAAAAAATCTTAAAAAGCTTAGGCTGCAAGGTGAAAACTGGGAAAAACTTAGTAGTTATAGACAGTACCACCATAAATAAAATAGATGCAGATACTGATGATGTGAGAAAAATGCGAGCTTCTTATTACCTTATAGGTGCACTGCTTGCCAGATTTAAAAAGGCAAGAGTTGAACTGCCCGGGGGATGCCCTATAGGAGTACGACCTATAGATCAACATATAAAAGGTTTTGGAGCATTAGGTGCCAAAGTAGAAATCAAACATGGCTGTGTATCGGTAAGTGCTGAAAAATTAGTTGGCACAAGTATATTTTTTGATGTAGTAAGCGTAGGTGCAACTATAAATGTGATGTTAGCCGCTACCCTAGCAGAAGGAATAACAACCCTTGAGAATGTAGCAAAAGAACCCCATGTAGTAGATGTAGCAAACTTTTTAAACAGTATGGGAGCAAATATTAAAGGTGCAGGTACTGAAATAATACGTGTGGTAGGAGTAAAGGAATTAAAAGGATGTTCCTACAGTGTTATACCAGATCAAATAGAAGCAGGTACATATATGATTGCAGCTGCCGCTTGTGGTGGAGAAGTAATAATAGAAAATGTTATACCTAAACACTTAGAGTCCATATCTGCAAAACTCATAGAAATGGGCGTTGAAATAATAGAAAATGGCGATTCTATAACTGTGAAATCCAAGGGGAGATTAAAAGGTATAAATATAAAAACTCAACCTTATCCGGGTTTCCCTACTGATGTACAACAGCCTTTAAGTGCTCTTCTAACAGTTGCAGAAGGAAGAAGTATTATAAATGAAAGTATATGGGAAAGTAGATTTAAACACATAGATGAATTAAAAAAAATGGGTGCAAATATTAAAGTAGAAGGAAGAATCGCTATTATAGATGGTGTAGATAAACTCAGTGGGGCTATAGTAAAAGCTACAGACTTAAGAGCTGGTGCAGCAATGGTTATAGCAGGCCTTATTGCAGATGGCACTACTGAAGTTTTAAGCATTGATCATATTGACAGAGGATATCCTAATATAGAGGATAAATTTAAAGCTTTAGGTGCTAACATAAAAAGAGTATCTTACGTGGAATAATTAAAATTTGGGGGATATTAACATGATTTTTTGTCCTTTATACAGCGGAAGCAGTGGAAATAGCACCTTTTTAGCATCAGATAACACCAAAATTTTAGTAGATGCAGGCCTTTCAGGTAAAAATATAGAAACTGCCCTTTTAAAAATCGGATTCAATCCAAATGAGATAGATGCTATACTTGTTACACACGAACATACTGATCACATCAAGGGGGTAGGGGTTTTATCTAGAAAATATAATATACCTATTTATGCAAATGCTCTTACCTGGCAATGTATGTTAAAATATATTGGAAAAATAAAAGAACATAATATAAAAGTACTTTATAATAATCACATAAGTATAAAAGATATGGATATAACAAGTTTTAGTACATCTCACGATGCTGTAGACCCTTACGGCTATGCTATCGATTGTAAAAATAAAAGAGCCTGTGTAGCAACAGATTTGGGATTTATTTCAGATGAAATTAAATATATTTTAAAGGACTCCGATATAATACTTCTAGAAAGTAACCATGATGTCGAGATGTTAAAATTCGGTCCATATCCCTATGATCTAAAAAGACGAATTCTAAGCAAAATAGGACATTTATCTAATGACGACTGTGGAAAAGCTATATTAAATATCATAAATAACAAATTTAAAAAAATTATTTTGGGACATCTAAGTAAAACAAATAATTATCCAGAACTAGCATACCAGACTGTAATAAATACTTTAATTGAAGCTGGTGTAAAATTAAATATGGATGTAACTATATCTATGGCAAGACGTGATAAACCCAGTAATTATATAAAATTTAAATAGAAAAAGGTGAGACATATGAAAAAATTTTTTATTACATTTCTATGCTTTATAATTACATTTTCTATTTTAATATTATCTGCTTGTGACAAAAAGGACAATTTAAGTATAAATAATAATGAAAAAGAAAAAATTATAGCTCTTTCAAAAGAGACAGATAACCTGTTGGATTTAAATATCTATTTTAATTCTTCTAAAGATCCAAATACAGTTGAAATATCTAAAGAAAGCCGCATAATAAAAAAAGATGAATTATTCGCAGAAACCATAATAAATGAATTGATAAAAGGTCCCTCTGTTAAAAGTAACCTGACTCCCATACTTCCTAAAAATACTAGAATCATAAGTATGTCAATAAAAGATAATATTGCTTATTTGAATTTAAGCGAAGAAGCCAATATTGAAATGACCTCAATTAAAGAAGAAACTTGTTTAAAAAGTATAGTTTTTTCCCTTACACAAATTTCGACTATAAACAAAGTTAAAATTTCCATAAATAATAAAGATTCAGGTATTTGGAGTAATAATTTTGACTTATCGAAACCTATTGGAAAGGACGATATTGAAAATGCAAGAAAAAAATAAATACTGCTGCAGTGAACATATAGATATATCTTTTGATGATTTTATATTAGATAATGAAACTTTTCCCTATTTAATGAGTACTGAGAACCACAAATGCACTTATTGCGATAAGGAAGCTAAATACATTTTAAAATTGAAACCTTAAAATAAAAATTTTTGAAAGGGGGTACTGCTACAAAAGTACAGTAGCAGAATAGAACTATGAGTTTGTATAAAGATTGGACAGATATGGTTGTAGACTTTGTAAAAACTAACGGAGAAAATGCATTCTGGAAACAATATGGCACAATTGAAAAAAATATTTATACAAAAATATTATGTGAACATGAAAATATATTGGAGGGAACCATAGAAGAACTAGCAAAAAAATTTGAAACCTCAACAATATACTTTATGGGATTTCTAGATGGTGTGAATACTAGCTTAGATACTCCTCTTGAACTAGATAATTTGGAAGAAAGCTCTAAGATCAATATAAGTATTAATTTTGAAAAATTGTACTATAATATGCTGGATTCAAAAGCAGATTATTTATATAAGCTTTCTCAATGGAATTCTATATTCTCCAGTGAAAAAAGAAAAGAAATCCGTAAAAAATGGCTTAATTCTAAAACAATAGTAAATAAAAATAGAGTAGGTAGAAATGATCCTTGTCCCTGTGGAAGCGGCAAAAAATATAAACACTGCTGTGGAAATAAATGATACTATTAAAATTTTCATAAATTACATAAAAACTTACACGAACGCCACTAGTATCTGAATTATTAGTGGCGTGTATTATAATTCTATTATTGAATTTGAAGGGAGAACCTAATGAGAATTTTACATACTTCCGACTGGCACCTTGGAAAAAGTTTGGAAGGCCACAGTCGTATGGAGGAACAGGAGGCATTTCTTGAAGATTTTATAAATATAGTCCAGAAGAATCATGTAGATTTGGTAATTATCGCAGGAGATATTTATGATAATGCGAATCCACCTGCAAGAGCTGAAAAAATATTTTATCAAACATTAAAAAAGTTATCCTCAAAAGGAGAAAGGTTAACCCTGATTATCGCAGGAAATCACGATAATCCTGACAGGTTAGTGGCAGCAGGACCTCTCGCTAGAGATCATGGTATCATAATGATGGGAACTCCAAAATCCATAGTTCCCAGGGGTGACTATGGAAATAACAAAGTAATAAATTCCGGCCAGGGTTTTATTGAAATTGAGCTAAATAAAGAAAAGGCCATAATTATAGCAGTACCTTATCCTAGTGAAAAGAGATTGAATGAAGTTTTATACAATAGTATGGAAGAAGAAAAAGAACAAATAAAATCATACAATGACAGAATTAAAAAATTATTTCATAACTTAAGTAAAAATTATAGGGAAGACACTATAAATATTCTCATTTCTCACTTGTTCACTCTAGGAAGTGACCAAGCCGGCTCTGAGAGAAATGTACAGCTTGGTGGAAGTTTTATTGTAAATAAAGATTGTTTTCCAGAAAATGCACAGTATATAGCCCTGGGTCATATTCATAAACCTCAAATAGTACCGGGAACTAATGGAAAGGCCAGATATTCCGGTTCACCTATTCAATATAATAAAAAAGAAATCAATTTTAAGAAAAAGTGTTTTATTGTAGATGTAAAAGCTGGAAAGGAGTGTAATATCCATGAGATTGAACTCAAGGTGTATAAGCCCATAGAAGTCTGGAAGTGCAGCAGCATTGAAGATGCCATAGAAAGATGTACTAAGAACAAGGATAGAAACTGTTGGGTTTATTTAGAGGTAACTACAGATAGGTTTATAAGGGAAGATGAAATAAAGTTTATGAAAACTACAAAAAAGGACATAATTGAAATTGTACCAAAAATAGGAGATAATCCTTCTAAAAATATAAATATACATGATTTTTCCCATAAATCCTTTGAAGAAATTTTTAGAGAATTCTACTTTAAAGAAAGAAAAGTAGAGCCTCAATCAGAGGTAATAGATTTATTATTGTCTATTATGAAGGAGGAAAAAGAGGATGAAGCCTATCAGCCTGAAAATAAAAGGATTAAATAGCTTTGAGAGCAGTCAAGAAATTGATTTTGAAAAATTAACAGAAAGAGGTATATTCGGTATATTTGGCCCCACTGGCAGTGGAAAATCTACTGTGCTTGATGGAATTACCTTGTCTCTATATGGTGAAGTAGCTAGAAAAAGTTCAAATTTTATAAATGTAAATTGCAACAACTTATATGTAAGTTATAAATTTCAGATATCTGAAAAAAAGGTAAAGACTTATAGGGTAGAAAGGGAGTTTAGAAGAGACCAAAAAAGTGGCAGCGTAAGAAGTAAAACAGCCAGAATAATAAGTATTGAAGATAATATAGAAAAAATTCTGGAAGAAGGGTCTAAAAATGTAACTGAAAAATGTCAGGAAATACTGGGACTGAAACTGGAGGATTTCACAAGAACTGTAGTACTTCCCCAAGGTAAATTCAGTGAATTTTTAAGACTAGAAGGAAAAGATAGAAGAAATATGCTTGAGAGGTTATTTGGCCTACAAAAATATGGAGATAATCTTTCATTTAAATTGAATTTAAAAAATAAAGAGGAAAAAATGAAGTTCCATGAGCTTGAGGGACAACTTAAAGGTTATGAAGGTATCAATGAGGAAATTCTAGAAGTCAAGATGATGCAAATGAAACAATTAGAAAATAGCTATGAAGAAACTAAAAAGGAATATAACTATTTAGAAAAGAAATATAATGATGAAAATGATTTATGGAAACTTCAATTGGAATTAGAGCAGAAATCTTATGAACTAGAGCTGTTAACAAAAAGAGAAAATGAAATAAAAAATTATGAGAAAAAAATCAAATTGGCAGAAGGTACTTTAAAGGTGAAACCTTATGCAGATAATTTCAAGAATACATCTGCACAAATAAAAATTACTAAAGATAACTTATCTAATTTAAATATTAAAATAAACAGTATAAAAAAAAATAAAAATGAAATAGAAATATTACTAAACGAAGCAAGAGATAAAAAAGATAAAAAACTACCTGAATTGAAGGTAAAAGAACAAAAAATTAAAGACGCCATTGAAGAACAAAAACTACTTGAAAAACTTAGGCAGGAGAAAATCCTTCTTGAGAACGATATCGAATCTTTAAAGGAAAAGTTCAATAATAAAAATGACCAGGTAATAACAAATGAGAATTATACCTCTAATTTGTTAAATGAAATGAAAACTAAAGAAAAATTGATAGAAACTTTAAAAATATCTGAAGAATATAGGGAAAAAATAAATGAAGGTATAATTACTTTAACTAATTATGAAAATAAAATACTACAAAGGGACAAATTAATTGAAAGTATAAAAAATTGTGAAGAAAATATAAAAGCAGCAGTTTATAGAAAAGAAATACTATTAAAACATATAAATGAAATAGAAAAGACCTTATCTCACTGTAATACACGATTAAATATACTGATTAAAACTTGCCCTGGAGATGAAAATACACTATTAAATTTTCACCAACGTTTGTCTTATTTCAAAACAAAATGGGATAAATATAATGAGTATATGGATTTGTTAGATAAAAATAAAGGCATGGTTGAAAATTTAGAGAAAGACCTAAGAAATATAACTGCCTTTGAATCTAACATGAGAAATTCTATAGAAGAATTAGAGAAAAAAATTTACCAATTCGAAAGAGACAATATGGCAATTATGCTGATACACACTCTGCGAGAGGGTGATCCATGCCCCGTATGTGGTTCTGTATATCATGAAAAAAAGGAAATGGGTAAAATTGATAGGGATAATCTTGAAAAATTAAAATCACATTGCCTTGAAAAAAAGAACAAAATAGAGAAATCAACTAAAGAAACAATAGAAATTCGAACTAACATAGCATTAAAAAGAAAAAATATAGAGGAAAATAAAAAGAAAATTGAAGAACTAGGGGAAGATTTTAAATCAACACCTATAAAAATTCTTCAAGATAAATTTTATAAATTAAAACAGCAAATATATGAATTTAAAAGAGAAAAAAGTCTTATAGAAGAAGAAATAAAAGCATTGAAAGACAACAAGAATTCTCTGGATATTGACTATAATAAGGAACTTACAATAGAAATTGAAAATAGTACCCAACTCATAAAGTTACAGCAGGATTTAAAATTAGAAGAAGAACAAATAAAATTAATAAAGGACCAATTATCTTTATTAAAAGCTGATTTATCTGTAGAAGATTTAAAGAACAAAGCAAATGAAATTATAGAAACACAAAAACGTACATCCAGCCTGGAAAGGGAAGTAAAGAAAATAAGGAAAACCATAGAAGTAAAGCAAAGTGAAAAAGATGAAATTAGATATTATATTACAGAACTGAAAGAAAAACTAAGTGAAAAACAAACAAGAACTCGGGAAATGAATAAAAGCATAGTTGAAAAAGAATATAACATAAAAAATAAAGTGGGTGAGATAACAGATCTTAATCATTTCAATAGAGAAGTATGTAATCTTATAGAAAAAATTGAAAGTGAATATATAAAAACTGAAAAAACCGCCAGGAAAATAATAAAAGAATATGATGAAATTAATAATAAGATAATATTAGCTCAAAGTAATCTAGTTAATTTAAATGAAAGAAATATAAAAGAAGAAAAAAATCTTAAAAGTATACTGTATGAACAAGGGTTTGAAGATATTTATGAAGTTGAAAAGTTTTTTATGAATAAATCAGAAATAGAAAAATTAAATAAAGAGATACAAGAATATAGAAATTCTATTTCAAGAATAAAAGGTGCTATAGAAAACATTTATAAAAATATGAAGGGAAGAACTTTAACAAAAGATCAGTGGTATAAAACACAAAATGATAAAAATAAAAAGAGTTATGAACTAGAGAAATTATATGAGGATAAAATAACATTAAATAAAGAAGTAACTTCTATAAATACAAGATTACTGGAACTAAAGGATTTATTAAATAAAAA
Source organism: Clostridium kluyveri DSM 555 (assembly GCF_000016505.1). Taxonomy (NCBI): domain Bacteria; kingdom Bacillati; phylum Bacillota; class Clostridia; order Eubacteriales; family Clostridiaceae; genus Clostridium; species Clostridium kluyveri. The sequence goes on along the minus strand of NC_009706.1, from coordinate 110,124 downwards.
GAAAAAAATAGAACATAAATTGGCTCTCCTAAGTGATCTAGAAAAATTATTTAAAGGTAAAAAGTTTGTGGAGTTTATAGCAGCAAATCAATTGAAATATATATCCTTAGAGGCCGATAAACAATTGAGGGAGATTACCTGCGGCAATTATGGACTGGAAGTAGATGAAGACGGAAGATTTTTCATTAGGGATTATAAAAATGGAGGGAAGGAAAGAGATGCCTCCACATTATCAGGGGGTGAGACTTTCGTTGCATCTTTGGCACTGGCACTGGCACTGTCATCTCAAATACAATTAAAAGGCAGATCACCTTTAGAATTGTTTTTCCTGGACGAAGGCTTTGGAACTCTAGATGACAATTTACTGGAAATAGTGATGGACTCACTGGAAAAAATCCATAATGACAAATTGTCCATAGGAGTCATAAGTCATCTGGAAGTTATAAAAGAAAGGATGCCTGTAAAACTTATAGTAACTACTGCTGAATCTGGAATGGGGGGAAGTAAAGTAAGAATAGAAAAAAGTTAATTAAATTACTTAAAAATGAGAAAGGAACGCTCATAATATATGTGGAATAAAAAATTCATATCAATAATTTTAATATTAGTAGTTTTACTTTTTACATTAATGTATTTTAATAGCCCTTTAAGAAATAATAAAAATTATCCTATAGTAGACGGTTCTTTTATACAACTGGATTTAACACAAAACTGGAATTCAGATAAATGGGAAAAAGAATTGCTCTATCTTAAAGAAAATAAAATGAACTACCTTATAATAACAAATGTTTCTCAAACAGAGGGAGATATTACTAAGACCTGTTATAAAAGTAAGAATAAAAGTTTTCAAAAACTATATGGCAATATAGACCCTGTAGAATTATGTTTAAAAAACGCTGAAAAATTAAATATTAAAGTCTTCATAGATACAAATTTCAATAGTCAATGGTGGCAAATATCAGGAAATGATTCCTTATGGCTAAATTCTCAAATGGAAAGAGCTAATCTTATAGCCAGTGAACTATATGAAAATTATCATTCTAAATACCCCAATGCATTTTATGGCTGGTATTTTCCTTATGAAGTGGACAATGCTAAGTTCAATAAACTTAGTGACTTTGATACTCTGTCTAATGCCCTTAATATCCATTTGAATTACCTTGATAAAAACCATAAACGTTTGCCAATTTTACTATCACCATTTATGAATTCTTCTGTAGGTACTGCAAAAGAATATGCTTCAAACTGGGAATATTTATTTTCAAAAACTAACTTCAAAAGTGGAGATATATTTTGTCCCCAAGATTCTATAGGAAGTGGCAGACTAAAACTGGATGAAGTTAATTCCTGGTATACAGCTCTTAGAAAAGCGGTATCTAAAAAACCTGGAATGTTATTTTGGGCTAATACTGAAACCTTTGACTATGTCAATAATTCCACTGTACCATTAGATAGATTTTTAAAACAACTCAAATTAGAACAACCTACTGTAGATAATATAATCTGTTTTTCATACAACCATTACTACAGTCCGAACAATATATCCAATGGGTTTAATGAGGCATACTCCTACTATGTAAAAAACGGAAAACTCCCTAATGAAAAACTAAATATGCCCCAGAATCTAAATGTAGCTGCCATAGAAAAAAATAAATTTAAGATAACCTGGCAGGCTCCAAAAAGAACCGATAATATCTGTGGATATGAAGTTTACAGAGATAATATTTTAATTTCAAGAATTATGGTTCAAAGAAAATATGGGGGTGATCCTAAAGTATCTTCTAATACTATTGTAGATATACCTATACTGAAAGAAAATGTAAAATCCTATACCTATAAAGTAAGAGCCTTAGACTTTTCAGGCAATCTATCAAAACCATCTAATTTGGTAACAGTTAATGTGGATTCTATCAAGAAACTGCCTAATATAGTTTCTAAAAATTGCACCTATACTCTATCCCCAATGCCACATGAAAATTATAATGATCCCAAACTTACTAAAATTACAGATGGTAAATATTCTTCCATAAATTCAGTGAAAGATAAAAATTTTACAGGATGGTACAATGACCCCTTAGATATAACTATAGACTTAGGAAAAGTAATACCTGTTCAGCAATTTATGGTAAGTTACCTTAGAGATCCCATTCCATGGTCTGAACTACCTGATAGGGCCTCTATTTCCATATCACAAGATGGCATAAATTTTACTCCAGTAGGCTTTATACGAATTCCATCTATCCCCTTTTCCGATAGATATGGTTCTAAGTACCCTTTATACCTCACACTGGATACTCCTATAAATGCCAGATATGTAAGGCTATTCTCTGTTACCAAAGCCAATCACTACACTTTTATAGACGAATTTGAAATAAGAAATTGAAAATAAAAATTTTTATAGCAGAAAGGAAGTGATTAATTATGGAAACTCCATACACCTGCTTCTATTCTTCTCCTATTGGAACCATGAAAATAGATAGTGATGACATAGGAATAAATTCTATAGTGTTTTTAAACTATGAACCAGAAATTACAACTAATAATAATTACAGTATACATATAAAAAATTGTATAACTCAGTTGGATGAATATTTTAGAGGCACCAGAAAAAATTTCTCAATTAAACTTCATATTTCAGGTACTCCCTTTAGAGAAAAAGTGTGGAAGGAACTTCTAAAAATCCCTTATGGCCACACCTGTTCTTATTATGATATAGCTAATTCAATAAATAATAAAAATGCCGTTAGAGCTGTAGGAGGTGCAAATCACCATAACAAAATAAGTATAATTATCCCCTGTCACAGGGTTATAGGTAAGGATGGGAATTTAACCGGATATGGCGGTGGGCTATGGCGAAAAAAATGGCTTTTGGAGCATGAACAAAAATATAACTGATATCAACATATTTTTTCATAATCATTGACAATAAATTTCATAAATATTATAATTTTAAAATGAAGATTTAAATTATGATAAATTTTAACTTATAAACTAAAAACTATGATGAGAAGAGTAAATATAGGAACTTTCTAAAGCGAATTGGTTATGGTGAAAGTCCAATGTAAGTCTATATTGAAGAACATCTCGAAGTTTCTAACCGAAACCACTATGGAATTAGGCTTAGAGGTATTCAACACCTTAAAATTGAAGGATAAGGTATTTATCTTATCCTAAGAGCTGGTCATATTTATGACAAATTGGGTGGTACCGCGAATTAAGTCTTTCGTCCCTTTAGGGATGAAAGACTTTTATTAATAACATAATAAATTTACGGAGGAAAATAACATGAAAAAAACATTAGTAAAATCTCTTTACAGGGAAACTGAAAAATTTATAGATAAAGATATTGAAATCTCGGGCTGGATAAGAACCATAAGAGATTCTAAATCCTTTGCTTTCATAGAATTAAATGATGGATCATTTTTTAAAAATGTTCAAGTAGTTTTAGATGACAAAATAGAAAATTTTAAAGAAATAATAAAATTACCTATTAGTTCGTCATTGTCTGTGGAGGGCACCCTAATTTTAACCCCTAATGCAAAACAATCTTTTGAAATTAAAGCCAAAAAGATATCTTTAGAAGGAAATTCATCTTCAGAATACCCTCTTCAAAAGAAGAGGCATACTCTTGAGTACTTAAGAACTATAGCTCATTTAAGACCAAGAAGTAATACTTTCTCTGCTGTATTTAGAGTTCGTTCCATTGCGGCCTATGCAGTACATAAATTCTTTCAGGAAAAAGATTTTGTATATGTAAATACTCCTATAATCACAGGCAGTGACTGCGAGGGAGCTGGTGAAATGTTCAGAATAACTACAATGGATTTAAATAACGTTCCTAAAGAAGAAGATAACTCTGTAGACTTTTCTAAAGATTTCTTTGGTAAAGAAACAAATTTAACTGTAAGTGGTCAGTTGTCTGCTGAAACTATGGCTCTTGCTTTTAGAAATGTATATACATTTGGTCCTACTTTTAGAGCGGAAGATTCAAATACATCAAGACATGCAGCTGAATTCTGGATGATAGAACCTGAAATGGCTTTTGCTGAACTGAAAGATTATATGGATACTGCAGAAGAACTGGTAAAGTATATAATAAATTATGTACTTGAAAAAGCTCCTGAAGAAATGGCCTTTTTCAACTCATTCATTGATAAATCTTTATTTGACAGACTAAATAACGTGGTTAATTCAGAATTTGGAAGAATAACTTACACCGAAGCTGTAGACATCTTACAGAAAAGTGGGGCATCTTTTCAATACCCAGTAGAATGGGGTATTGATCTTCAAACAGAACATGAAAGATATTTAACAGAAAAAGTGTTCGAAAAGCCTATATTTGTTACAGACTATCCAAAAGCTATAAAAGCCTTCTACATGAGAGAAAATGAAGACGGAAAGACAGTAGCCGCTGCAGACCTTTTAGTACCAGGAGTAGGAGAAATAGTGGGAGGAAGTCAAAGAGAAGAAAGATTATCTGTCCTTGAAAAGAGGATATCAGAATTTGGGCTTAACAAAGAGGATTACTGGTGGTATCTCGAACTTAGAAAATATGGTGAAACCAAACACTCTGGTTTTGGATTGGGTTTTGAAAGAATACTTATGTATATAACAGGTATGTCTAACATAAGAGATGTAATTCCATTTCCTAGAACACCGGGTTCTGCTGAATTTTAAAATATTAATTGAGAAGGGGGAAAAACCTTTGGAAAAAAGAATTGCTGTGGTTGGAATAGTTGTAGAAGATCTTGATAATGCTCCAATTGTAAATAGTATACTTCATTCTTTTTCAGATATTATAGTGGGAAGACTAGGTATCCCCTATAGAGAAAAAAATATTTCTGTTATATCAATAATAGTAGATGGAACTTCTGATGAAATAAGTTCTATGACCGGAAAATTAGGGAGAATAAATGGGATAAATGTAAAAACAGCTATTACAAAAAAATAATTTTCTTAAAATATCTAACTTAAAATAACATACCTTCATTTAACGAGGCTTCTATGATTTTATATCAAACTATAGAAGCCTTACCCTTCATATACATATAATGTATATTTTCCCATATAGAAACATTCCTATATTTTCACTATAATCTACAGTAATCGTTATAAATCAATTTATTTTTAAAATTTAAAATAAATTTTTAGTGTAACCGGTTGCACATTGTTTTAATATATATCAATTTTAGCTAAAATATTATTAGGTGAAAAAATTTTTTTACAATAATTATATCAATATGGAAAGGCGGTCTGTTTATGGATCTTGTAAAATTATTTGAATTACAAGAAAACTTAGATGAAAGAACTAAAAAAAATGTTTTTATAGAAAAAAAGGATTTACTTTCAAAAAAAACTCTTGCACTTCAAGTAAAAATAGCTGAACTGGCTAATGAAACTCAATGTTTCAAATTTTGGACTGACAATGCACCTACCAATAAGGATTTAATTTTAAAGAGTTATGTAGATTGCTTATACTTCATATTGACTTTAGGACTTGAAAAAGGGTTTACAGATATTGAAGTAAACATAAAAGTTAATGAAGATATTATTACATCACAATTTTTGAACATATATATTGATATAAATGATTTTATAGTCTGTTCTTCAAAAGACCATTATATTACTTTGTTTGAAGATTTCATAAGTTTAGGGAAAAAAATAGGGTTGTCTATGAAGGAAATAGAAAATGCTTACTGCTATAACCATTTTATCTATAAGGAAAAATTTAAATGTTGAAAGACTATTCTCTGTATGTTATTTAATACAGAGAATGGTCTTTCAACTAATTAAGTCTACATTAAAATTTCATATTATAGCTTAATAATATATCATCTTTATGGTTAAACTAATTTTCAGGAAGGTGATGTATTTATGCTTGGCATATTATATGCAATAATATCAGGAGTCAGTATGAGCTTACAAGGTGTGTTCAATACAAGACTTAGTGAAAAAATAGGATTGTGGTTAACAAACGCAATAGTACAAGGTATTGGTTTTATAATAACTCTTATAATAGTTTTCATGATTAAAGATAAAAATTTATCAAATTTAAGCTGCTGCAGAAAGTTGTACTTTTTAGGAGGAGCTTTAGGAGTGATTATAATTTTTACTGTAATGCAGGGAATTAAACTTTTAGGGGTAACCCACTGCATTGCTATAATCCTAACGGCACAGCTTATAGCTGCAGCTGTAATTGACTTTTTCGGTTTATTTGATTCTCCAAAGATTAATTTTACCTTAAATAAAATAATAGGCATTGCCGTAATGATAATAGGCATTGTTATATTGAAATGGAAAGGATAGATGTATATTTTAAAATTATATATTAATTATTACACTTAATATCACATATATTATTAAGTAATATTATAATATTATTGTAATTAATTTTAAGGGGAAGAATATGTTTTCTATCAAAAATAAATTAGAAACTAACCTGAAAATATCCTTAGATAAAGGACTATATAAAAATTACAGGGTGATAATAAAATGTACTTCCTTACCAGAGGCCATAGAAAAAAAAATAAAAACATACAGCGGTAATATGATACATTCCATTTCAATGATAAACTGTATATGTGCCATTTTGACTCCTCGTTCTATAAATAGAATAATTGAATTTCCTCAAGTAAGTTTTATAGCAAATGATTATTTTGCTTTGCTTTGCGGTGAAAAGGGGGTTCTTGCTTCAAACGGCATAACATTTCAAGGAAGATATAAGCTCACAGGAAAAGATGTATGTATAGGACTAGTAGATTCAGGCACTTATCCCCATGCAGATCTTTTAAGTCCCAAAAATAAAATAAAAAAATTTATAGACTTAATAGGCAATTACAAATATCCTTATGACGATAATGGTCACGGCACCTTTATAAGTGGAATTATATGCGGAAATGGTATCCAATCTAAAGGTATGTATAGAGGTATTGCAGAGGGCAGCAGTATTTATTCTGTAAAAGCCTTTAATTCTCTTGGAAAAGGTTATATATCTGACATCTTATTTTCACTTCAATTATTAATACAAGAAAGTATTAATGAAAATATAAAAGTAATCTGCCTGCCTTTGGAACTAGAAATAGCTGATTACTTCATACTATCCCTATTTGAAAAACTTTTTGAAGAAGCTGTCAAATTAAACATAGCCGTTGTAGTTCCCACAGGACATCGAGGCAATTCAGAGGGTAGTATAAGAGGTATAGCCACCTTAAGGAATTGTATAACTGTGGCAGGCATGGATACAACCTATAAAATCCCAAAACCCTATAAATACTCTTCTTGCGGACCCATTAACAAAACAGAGAAACCTGATCTAGCCGCTGCTTGTGTAAACATATGCTCTATAAATACAAATACCAGTTATATTTCTGAAAGAAATGGCATGAAATTATACCCTAAAATATTAGAAAAGCCTTATACATGCTACAGCGGAACTTCCTGTGCTGCCGGTTATATAAGTGGTGTGTGTTCTCTTATGTACGAAAATAATCCATCACTTACCTTTAAGGATCTCATTTCTCTTTTAAAGGTATGCTGTAATTCTTTAGATATACCAAAATACTATCAGGGTTCTGGTATGCTGGATCTGGAGAAACTATTACCATAGATGAATCTAAAATTTAACAAACTATTTAAACTTTAGTTAAAATATGCTATTATGAATATATACTTTTATTTAATAATTATAAATAATTAAAATTTACAAGGAGGTGTAAACTGTTATTTTAAAACAATTATAAAAAACAGTTTTATAAGTTTTGATAACAGTGCTGTTATGATAAGCGAAAGATTAGTAAATTTTATAAACGATCAAATAAATTTTGAGTACTACTCTGCTAATATCTATTTGGCTATGCAGGCATATTTTGCATCACAAGGTCTAAACGGCTTCACAAATTTTTTTAAAGTCCAAATAGAAGAAGAAAACTTCCATGCTACAAAACTCTTTAATTACTTAAATCAAGTAGGCGGAAGAGTTATTATTAAAGGTTTTCCAGATCCTGAAAATAATTACGCGTCACCTCTTGAAGCCTTTGAAGCCGCTTTAGCTCATGAACAAAAAGTTACACAAAGATTTAATAACTTAATGGAAATAGCTAGAGAAGATAAAGATTATGCTTCATTAGGTTTTCTTCAATGGTTTATAGATGAACAAGTTGAAGAAGAAGATACTTTTAACAATGCCATCCAAACATTAAAGAGAATAGGTGACAATCCTGCAGCACTTTACTTGTATGATCAGGAACTGTCAAGTAGAACTTTTACTCCCCCTGCTGCCGTATAATCTAAAGAAATTCACATAAATAAAAATAACTACACTGAAAAATATTTAATCTATTCTTTGTAGTTATTTTTATTATTAAACTTTTCACTATTCTATGAATTCACCCATACTTCTAAATTTATTATATCTAAGCTTAAGTAACTCATCTATATCAAATTTCTTAAGTATACCTAATTTTTTTATAAGTTCTTCTTTTATAGTTTTAGCCATAGTATCTACATCTTTTTGTGCTCCTCCTGAAGGTTCTTTTAATACTTGGTCTATTATCCCATAGTTTTTTAAGTCTTGAGCTGTAATCTTCATAACCTCTGCGGCCTCTTTAGCCCTAGATGCATCCTTCCAAAGTATGCCTGCAAATCCTTCAGGAGACAAAATAGAATATATAGAATTTTCAAGCATCCAAACTGAATCTGCAACGGCAAAGGCAAGTGCTCCTCCACTTCCACCTTCTCCAATTACTATGGATATTATAGGCACCCTTAATTTAAACATATTCATCAAATTTCTAGCTATGGCCTCCCCCTGTCCTCTTTCTTCTGCCTCTACACCGCAAAAAGCCCCAGGAGTATCTACAAAACATATAATTGGTCTATGAAACTTATCCGCTTGTTTCATAAGTCTTAAACTCTTTCTATATCCATCTGGTTCCGGCATGCCAAAATTTCTTTTTATATTTTCATTAGTATTATTGCCTTTTTGTTGGCCTATTACAGTCACAGGTTTTCCATCTAATAATGCAATTCCACCTACTACAGAAGGATCATCTCCAAAATATCTATCTCCATGAAATTCCATAAAGGAATCAAATATCTTGTATATATAATCTAAAGAAGTAGGTCTATCAACCATTCTTGCTAAAGTCACCCTATTCCACACACTTTTACTTTCAAATTTTTTATTAAGAGCTTTTTGCACCTTTCCTAACCTTTCCATACAACAACTTCCTTTCATCCAACAAATTTATAATAAAATAGTAATTTATTATAAACAATTTTTTAATATTAGTTACCTCTACCATGAATAACTAATATTTTTCTTAAAGTTTCTTTTAAATTTTCTCTGGAAACTATATTATCAATAAATCCATGTTGTAGTAGAAATTCTGCTTTTTGAAATCCTTCAGGAAGTTTTTGCTTTATAGTTTGTTCTATTACTCTTTTTCCTGCGAATCCTATAAGGGCACCTGGTTCTGCTAAAATTATATCTCCAATCATAGCAAAGCTAGCTGTTACTCCACCTGTTGTAGGATCCGTAAGTACCGATAAATACAGGAGTCCCTCTTCATTCAATCTACTAATTGCACCACTTACTTTTGCCATTTGCATTAGTGAAAAAATTCCCTCCTGCATTCTTGCTCCTCCTGAAGTTGTAAAAATGATTAATGGTAATTTCAACTCTATAGATTTTTCCACTGCCCTTGTGATTTTCTCCCCAACCACAGAACCCATACTTCCCATCATAAAATTACTATCCATAATACATACTACGGCTTCTTCTCGTCCTATGGTACCTTTGCCTGTTATTACAGCTTCCTTTATATTGGTCTTATTTTGCATATTTTTAATTTTATCTTCATACCCTTTAAATTCTATGGGATTGGCAGCAGTTATATCCTTATCAAATTCATAAAAACTTTCTTTATCCAATATAAGTTCTAATCGTTCCAGTGCATTCATCCTAAAATGATATCCACAATGATAACATACTTTATTATTTTTCTCCATATCATTTTTATATAATACCTTACCACAACCATCACATTTTACCCACATGCCATTTGGTATACTTGGCTTCTTCGTAAAATCATCATGAATATCCCCTAAAGCTCGCTGGCTGACTGTAATGTACTTAGTTTTTTTAAAGAATTTATTTAACAAGTTCGCTATCACCTCTTTTATAAAATCACCAGTTAACTAAATTACCATTTAATTTATTATATAGTAAAACATTGCAAAAATAAACTCTATTTACTATCTACCACTAAACTTCAAACTTCATCAGTACTTAAAATTTTTTTCTATAAATGCTGTATCATAGGTTCCTCTTATAAACTCGTCACTGCTTATTAATTCAAACTGAAAATCTATATTTGTATTTACCCCCTCTATGATAAATTCTCCTAAAGCTCTTCTCATCCTGCATATAGCTTCTTCTCTATCCTTACCATATACAATAAGTTTCGCTATCATAGAATCATAATAGGGTGGGATATTATATCCTGAATACACTGCACTATCTACTCTAACATTAGGTCCTCCAGGAACATATAATTCAGTTATTTTCCCCGGAGAAGGCATAAAACCCCTTTCCACATTTTCTGCATTTATTCTGCATTCTATGGAATGTCCATTTATTTTTATATCCTGTTGTGAAAAACTTAATTTTTCTCCAAAGGCAATTTTTATCTGTTCTTTTATAAGATCTATTCCTGTTATCATTTCAGTTACAGGATGTTCTACTTGTATACGGGTATTCATCTCCATAAAATAATAATTTCCGTCTTTATCTAAAAGAAATTCTACAGTTCCAGCATTATTATACCTTACAGCTTTAGCAGCTCTTACAGCCATTTCTCCCATAGATATTCTAAGTTCATCCGTTATGACTTTTCCTGGAGCCTCTTCTAAAAGTTTTTGATTTCTTCTCTGCATGGAACAATCTCTTTCCCCTAAATAGACTATATTGCCAAAATTATCTCCGAGTATCTGAATCTCAATATGTTTTGGGGATTCTATGAATTTTTCCAAATATATAGTATCATCTCCAAAAGCTATTCTTGCCTCAGCTTTGGCATTTTCATAACTTCTTATGAGATCATCTTCACTACGTACAATTCTTATACCTCTTCCGCCCCCTCCAGCAGAAGCCTTTATCATAACAGGATATCCTATATTTCTTGCCACTTCTAAAAGTTCCTCATTTGAATTTATAGCTTTTTTGGAGCCTGGTATTATAGAAACTCCTGCTTTACTCATTATACTTCTAGCATTAGATTTATTACCCATATTCTCAATGCACTCTGCGCCAGGCCCTATAAAAGTAATATTACATTCTTCACATATCTTAGCAAATTTACTATTTTCTGATAAAAAACCAAACCCAGGGTGAATAGCCTCTGCACCAGATAATACCGTAGCACTTATTATATTTTGTACATTTAAATAACTTTCCCCAGGCGCGGCAGGGCCAATACAAACAGCTTCATCTGCCATTTGTGTATGGAGGGCGTCTCTATCCGCTTCTGAATATACTGCCACAGTCTCTATACCCATTTCTCTACAGGTTCTAATTATTCTAACTGCTATTTCTCCCCTGTTGGCAATCAAAATTTTACTAAACACTTCTAAAACTCAACTCCTGACAATCTAATTTTTGTCTCCTATCATAAACATCAATTCTCCTTCAGCAGCTTTTTTTTCTCCTATATAAGCAGTGCCCTTGCCTATTCCTGCGGAACCTTTAATTTTTATTATTTCTACTTCTAATTTCAAAGTATCTCCTGGTACCACATTTCTTCTGAATTTTGCTTTATTTATGGCTCCAAAAAAAGCTATTTTTCCCTTAAATTCTTCCTGGCTCAAAATGGCCACAGCTCCTGCTTGAGCTAATGCTTCTATTATAAGTACCCCTGGCATTACAGGCATTTCAGGGAAATGTCCTTGAAAAAAATATTCATTTGAAGTAACATTTTTATAAGCTACAACCTTTTTCCCAGGTTCTATATAACTTACCCTATCTATTAATAAAAAAGGATATCTATGAGGAATAATATTTTTTATATCCTGCACTCCAAAATCCACTTTAAATTGTTCTTCCATATGCGCTCTTCCCTTCTTTCTAATTACTAACTTTTATTTTGAAAATAAGCTGTCCATACTCTACCATCTGTTCATTTTTAGCCAGGATTTCTACTACTTCCCCTTCTACTTCACTTTGGATTTCATTCATAAGTTTCATAGCTTCTATTATACAAAGCACATCTCCTTTTTTAACTTTAGAGCCTACATTTACAAAAGAGGGTTTATCAGGACTAGGTGAACTATAAAAGGTACCTACTATAGGTGCTGTTATTTCTTTTATAGAATCATCCTTTTCAGTAGCAATCTCACTTTCTGTGATTTCTAATTCATTAGTTTTCTCTTCTCTTGTTCTTATTATTTTATCTTCACAATTTTGTGAAATAGCATTTAATTTTTCTTTATTTTCTCCCATAATATTTATATTTTTTATATTGCCTTCTTCCCCTTGTTTCTTCATTATTATAGATATTCCCTGCCAATTTATTTCTAAATATCCCAATTGTGAATTATCCATGGTTCTTATAATATCTTCAATTGCCTTAACATCCATATTAATCACTCCACTTTTTCAATAAAATTACTGCATTATGACCTCCAAATCCGAAGGAATTAGACATGGCATATTTAACCTCTGCATTTCTTCCCTCATTTGGAACATAATCAAGATCGCATTCCTCATCTGCCTCTCTATAACCTATGGTAGGTGGAATATAATTATCTTGAACAGATTTAACACACACTATAGCTTCTATAGCTCCGGCAGCCCCTAAAAGATGTCCTGTCATAGATTTAGTTGAACTTATAGGTATATCTTTTGCCTTATCCCCAAATACTAATTTTATAGCTTTAGTTTCTGATTTATCATTAGTTGGAGTACCTGTACCGTGAGCATTTATATAAGAAACTTCCTCCTTATCAATTCCCGCTTCTTCTATTGCAATTTTCATAGCTCTTGCAGGCCCTTCTCCTTCAGGATCTACTGCTGTTATATGATAAGCATCACAAGTTGATCCATATCCTACTACCTCAGCATATATATTGGCATTTCTTTTCTTTGCATGTTCTAGTGATTCAAGTATGACAATACCTGCTCCTTCCCCCATAACAAATCCACCTCTTTCCTTATCAAAAGGAATAGATGCTCGTTTTGGATCATCACTTCTGCTAAGTGCTGTAAGAGATATAAATCCTGCTATGGAAAGAGGTGTTATAGATGCCTCTGTACCTCCTGCAATCATCACATCTGCTCTCCCGCCCTCAATCATTTTATAAGCTTCACCAATTGCATTTGTACCCGTAGCACAGGCTGTAACAACAGTAGTACATACTCCTTTAGCCCCGAACTTTATGGCAACATTTCCTGCTGCCATATTACCTATAATCATAGGTATAAACATAGGACGTACCCTTCCAGGTCCTTTTTCCATAAGGGTAACATGTTCTTTCTCTATGGTACCTATTCCCCCAATTCCGGAGCCTACCAAAACCCCAAATCTATATTTATCTAAGGTATCAAGATCAAGTCCTGAATCCTTTAAAGCTTCCTCTGCTGACACCATGGCAAATTGTGAAAATTTATCCAGCCTTCTAACTTCTCTTTTATCAAGAAATTTTTCAGGGATAAAATCTTTAACCTCTGCCGCTAACTTTGATTTAAAATTTTCTGTATCAAATGACTTAATAAAGTCTATACCACAAACACCATTTTTTACATTATTCCAAAAAGTATCCACATCATTTCCTAGAGGGGTAACTGCCCCAAGTCCTGTAATTACAACTCTCTTTTTCATATATTTCACCTAACCTTTAAAAATTTACATTACCATTCCACCATCTATATTTATTATTTGTCCTGTTAAATAATCCGCACTAGGAGAAGCTAAAAAGGCTATTACATTTGCTACATCATCAGCTGTTCCAAATCTTTTTAATGGTATACCATTCAATGTGTTTTCCTTCACCTTGTCTGATAAGGTATCTGTCATATCTGTCTTTATAAATCCTGGTGCCACAGCATTTACATTTATCCCCCTTGATGCCAATTCTCTGGCCGTGGACTTTGTAACTCCTATTATTCCTGCCTTTGCCGCAGAGTAATTTACCTGACCTGCATTGCCTGCTATACCTACTACTGAAGATACATTTATTATTTTTCCACTTCGCTGTTTCACCATTATTGGACTTACATGTCTTATACAATTAAATGTTCCTTTTAAATTTACATTTATAACCTGATCAAAATCTTCTTCTTTCATTCTAAGTATTAATCCATCTTTAGTTATGCCTGCATTATTTACCAATACATCTATCCTTCCAAAAGCACTAACTGCTTCTTTTATGATATTTTTTGCATCTTCAAATATACTTACATCTCCACAAACAGCAATAGCCTTGCTTCCTCTTTTCTCAACCTCCTTTATTAATTCATCTATAAGATTCGAGCTGCTTCTATAGTTTACTACTATATAAAATCCCTGTTCTGCCAATTTAAGTGAAATAGCCTTTCCAATTCCCCTAGCTCCTCCTGTAATTAAAGCCACTTTTTTATTTAAATTATCCATTGCATTTCTCCTATCCATTTCTTAATTTTTCCACAGTACTATTTAGACTTTTTATATCCTGAACATTTAAAGCACGTACCTTTCTATTTACTTTCTTTACAAATCCACTTAATACTCTTCCAGGACCTATCTCTATAAAAGTATCTACTCCAAATTCTATCATAGTATTTATACTTTTTTCAAAAAGTACTGTACTCATAACCTGTTTCTTGAGATAAGGCTTTACATCATCAACCTTTTCAATTATTTCTCCAGTGACATTTGTTACAACTGGCATAGAAAACTGATTTATAGATATATTCTTCAATTCTTCTTCTAGCTTTTCCGAAGCAGGTTTTAGCATAGATGTATGAAAAGGGCCACTAACAATAAGCTCTACTACCTTACGTGCACCCTTATCTTTAGCTGCACTACAAGCAGCTTTCACTGCTTCTACTTCCCCGCCTATTACAACTTGACCTGGACAATTAATATTTGAAAGTTCTACTGTTCCCAAGTAACTGCAGTCATTACATATTTTTTCCACATCCCAATAATTTAATCCCATAATTGCAGCCATAGTACCTCTACCTTCTGGGACTGCTTCTTGCATATATTTTCCCCTTTTTTTTACTAAAACTACAGCTTCCTCAAATTTCATAACGCCGCTATATACAAGTGACGAATATTCTCCAAGACTCAACCCTGCAGTGATATCAGCCTTAATATCAAAACTTTCTAAAGCTTTCAACGCTGCTATGCTAGTTGTTAAAATTGCCGGTTGTGTATTTTCAGTCCTATTCAAATCTTCTTCCGGCCCTTTAAAACATATATTACTTATGGAAACTCCTAATTCATTATCTGCCTGTTGAAATATCTCTTTACATACGTTTATATTTTCAAAGAGATCTTCCCCCATACCTAAATACTGTGCTCCCTGACCCGAAAATAAAAATGCTATTTTGCCCATGGTTACCTCCAAATACTATTTTTCAAACATATTGTTTATCTTCTCAATACTATTTTTGCATTCCTCAAATATTTCTTCTATTATTTCACTACAACTTTGTTCTTTATTTACAAGTCCTACTATCTGTCCTGCCATAACAGAACCATTTTCTACATCCCCATCTACTACAGCCTTTGCAAGAGCTCCTTTTCCCAATTCTTCATATTGTTCGAGGGATGCCCCTTGCTTTTCCAGCAATTGAAATTTTCTAGTAAGTTTATTTCTCAAAACACGTACAGGATGACCTGTAGCTCTTCCTGTAACTTGAGTATCTATATCCTTCGATCTTAATACTTTATCTTTATAGCTTTTTGGAACTGTACACTCTCTTGCAACTAAAAATCTGGTTCCAAGTTGTATACCCTCTGCTCCAAGCATAAAAGCTGCTGCTGCTCCTCTTCCGTCACCTATACCTCCTGCTGCAATTACAGGAATACTTACAGCATCTACTACCTGAGGAACTAATGCCATGGTTGTGAGTTCTCCTATATGTCCTCCTGACTCACATCCCTCTGCAATAACAGCATCTACTCCTGCTCTTTCCATTCTTTTGGCTAATGCTACAGATGCAACCACAGGTATAACCTTTATATCATACTTTTTCCACATGTCTATGTATTTTCCTGGATTACCTGCCCCTGTAGTAACAAATTTTATCTTTTCTTCACATGCCATTTTAGCCACAGCCTCAGCGGTTTCTGAAAGCAACATTATGTTCACACCAAAAGGTTTATCCGTAAGTTCCTTAGCCTTGCGTATCTCATTTCTTACCCACTCAAGAGGTGCATTCCCTGTAATTATCCCAACTCCTCCTGCATTAGATACTGCAGCTGCTAAAGAACTATCTGCAATACGGGCCATTCCTCCCTGGATAATTGGATATTTTATTCCCATCATATTGGAAAATACAGTATTAATCATAAACTAGACCTCCTATTTTATATTAATTTTTTCTTCTACAATTTTTACTGCATCTTGAACAGTTTTTATTGATTCCGCATCTTCTATTTGAACATCAAATTCCTCTTCTATATCAATTATTATTTGAAATAATTCTAAAGAATCCACTTTAAGCTCTTTAAAAGAAGTATTTTTTTCTATATCCTTTTCATCTAAATCAAGCTGTTCTACTATAATCTTTTTTATCCTATTAAAAATCATTTTTACCCTCCAGAATACTGATCATTAAATTACATTAATCAATAATCCTCCGTAAGTTAATCCTCCTCCAAAACCTATAATAAGAACTTTATCTCCCTTTTCTACCAAATTCTTTTTATATACCTCATCCAAAGCTATTCCCACACTAGCTGCAGATGTATTTCCATATAGGTCCAGATTAATATAGAATTTATCTATATCTACCTTCAATATTTTAGCAGCACATTCTATTATTCTATAATTAGCTTGATGAGGAATTATATATTTAATTTCTTCTAAGGTAACCTCCTGTTCCTTAAGTAACATTTTCACAGACTTTACCAAAATCTTTACTGCAAATTTAAATATAGCTTTACCATCCATAGTTACTACACTTTTTTGAAAATCTGATGTAGTACAGGGGTTATTTACCGGAACTGCAGGACAGGTTAAAGCATCTCCTTGAAATCCATCAGATCCTGTATACATAGAAAGTATACTCTCCTCTTCTCCCATTTGTAAAATAGCAGCAGCGGCCCCATCTCCAAACAAAATACAGGTACTTCTATCCTGCCAGTTAAGTATTTTAGAAAGAGTTTCAGCTCCTATTGCAAGTACCACTTTAAATCTTCCTGAACGTATAAACTGTGTTCCAATATCTAATCCATATATAAGTCCAGAACAGGCTGCAGATATATCAAAACAAGTAGCATTAACAGCTTTAATATTTTTTTGTACTATACATGCTGTAGAAGGTATAAAGTTATCTGGTGTAATGGTTGCAACCACTATAAGATCAATATCTTCCGCCTTTATATTTGCACTTTTCATAGCATTTATAGCTGCTTTTGTAGCCATTTCTGAAGTGTTTTCTCCCTGTGATATTCTCCTTTGCCTTATTCCTGTTCTACATCTTATCCATTCATCATTGGTATCCACTATTAAAGACAGATCATTATTATCTAAAATTTTAGGTGGAACGTAACTTCCTAAACCTGCAATTTCTACTTTATTCATTGTTATTCTCCTTTGGTTTAATTTTAAGATTATATTTTGATTTAAAAAAATTATTAAGTTTTTCTAATGATTTAATTAAAATCCTTTCATCTTCTTCTGTAAATCCTTCCATAGCTTCTTTAACCATATCAGAATGAAACTTATGATGCACTCTAAACGCAAGTTTGCCTTTTTTAGTTAACTGTACATATACAATTCTTCTATCTTCCTCACTGCGTCTTCTTAGGGCATATTCCTTTTTTACCAATTGATCTACAGCTTTAGTCAAGGTACCTAACGTTATATCTAACTGACAGGCAACTTCAGTCATTTTTCTAGTCTTATACATGCCTATAGCTTCTATGGTATGTATTTCTGTAATAGATAAATCATTAAATGCTGCATATTGAAGGGCCTTTTGTTCTATTTCTAAAATGTCATTAAAAATGTCCACCAATAATTCATTTATGACATTTATACTTTTATTCACTAAATCACCACTTTAAATAAATAATGTATTTCAACATGTATTTAGCACTTTTCTGCTTCCTCTACAAGTTCCTTTATAAGCTCTTTAACCTTTACAATCTTATTTACCCTATACCCATTACTTCCTATAAATACAAGTCCATCCTCAACATTTCCTTTAACTGAATTTATTAAAGCTTTAGATATACAGTACGGTGTTTTAGACGGATTGCACTTTTTTAGGCAATTATAACATTTATCAGGAGTAATTATATCAGTGGTTTCAGTTTGTTTTATGAATTTATTTCTTATAGCCCTTCCTGGAAGTCCTACAGGGCTTTTTATTATACTTATATCCTCTTTTTTCACATCTATGTAGGCATTTTTAAAATTTATATGTGCATCACATTCTTCAGTGGCTACAAAACGAGTTCCCATTTGAACCCCGTTTGCCCCTAGTTTTAAAAATTTTACAATATCACATCCTGTATATATGCCTCCCGCAGCTATAACTGGAACATTATCTCCATTTTCAAAGCCTCTTACTACCTTAACAACTTCTACAACTATATCTTCCAGTAATTCTTTACCTTCTTGAAGTTGCTTTAGATGAAATCCAAGGTGTCCCCCTGCCTCAGGCCCTTCTACTACAACTGCATCTGGCATTCTGGAGTATTTTTTAAGCCAATTTCTAATTATAATAGATGCAGCCTTTCCAGAAGAAACTATAGGTACTATTTTTATAGAACTTCCCTGAACCAGTTTAGGTAAATTAAGGGGCAGCCCAGCTCCCGATATTATTATATCTGCTTTTTCTTCCACACAGGTTTTTACCATTGCATCATACTGCTCTATAGCTACCATTATATTTACACCAATTATACCCTTTGGGCTTAATTCTCTAGCTTTTCTTATTTGTTTTGTTAAAGCTCTAATATTTGCTTCTTTAGAATTAGTTTCAAAATCTAATTCCTTATAACCTATTTGAACAGTAGAGATTACACCTATTCCACCTTCATTTGCTACTGCCTGCGCTAAATTATATCCAGAAATACCCACACCCATGCCACCTTGAATAATAGGTATATTAGCCTTTAAATCTCCTATAATCAATGAAGGTAATCTCATTTAACTCTCTCCTTTTTTAATTTTTGATTATCAAATATTTTGATAATCAAAGTATATATTAAAAACTTTTAACTGTCCAGTATGTTAAAATTTTCCGTAAATTTATCACCCTTGTAACCCTTTTACTACATTATACTTTTTGTATTTAGTCTGATATAATAATTTAGTAATACAGCTTTTAAAACCTTATTTAATAAAGGCAGGTAAATAGAATATGAGTACATATATGTTTAAGACTAAAGAAAGCAGCTATACTCCTGTAAGCAATATATTCATAGATAAATACATGACTAAGGCCCGTGGAGAATTTGTAAAGGTATATCTTCTTGGATTAAAATATTGCAAATCAGGGGAGATAGGAGTAAACTCTCAAATAATAGCAAATACTTTGCATCTTTTGGAAACGGATGTATTAAATGCATGGAATTATTGGAATGAGGAGAATGTAATAAAATTAGTTCCTATAGATAATATGGGAAATTACAATATAGAATTTTTAGATTTATATGATGATAATATAGAAATTGAAAAAGGAAGTAATATAAACTTATTGGAGGAACTAAATAATCATTCTGTAAAAGACATGTTAGAAGATATAGAAAAATCTATGGGAAGACCATTATCTTCAAAAGAAATGATGATGTACATAAGTTGGCTAAATGATCTGAATTTTTCTCCTGAAATAATACTCTTATTAGTGCAATATTGCACCTTAAAAGGGAAGGCTAATATAAGATATATAGAAAAAACCGCCCTATCCTGGTTCGATGCTAAAATAAAAAATGTAGATGATGCTCAGGCCTTTATAAAAAAACATGAGGATAAATGGGTAAATATAAGAAAAATTCTAAATTACCTTGGCATAAAAGATAGAGAAATAATGAAACCTCAAGAAGAATTGCTTTCTAAATGGATAGAAAGCTATAACTTTTCTATAGACATTATATACAAAGCCTGCGATATATGCTTTCAAAGAATAAATAAAGCAGACTTTAAATATATTGATGGTATACTTACAAGTTGGCATAGAGATAATATAAAGACCACTAAGGATATAAGAAAAAAAGATATGAAAAAAAATACATCTACTAATTATAAAAACTTAAGAAATAACTCAAATCAGGGATCTTTTAATAATTTCAAACAAAGAAACTATGATTTTGAAGATTTAGAAAAAAAACTATTAGGGTGGGATAGAAATGATTAAAAGCTATCACTCAAACATAACAAAAATTTATGAAAACATAAGGCAGAAAAATGAACAAACTTTAAACCTAAGAAAAGAAGAAATTAGAAAAACTGTTCCTGAAGTGTTGGATATTGAAAGTGAAATAGGTAAACTTTGTATAAAATTATCAATAAATATATTGAATAATGTAAAATATAAGGATAAATATTTGAAGGAACTTAAAGAAAAAATTAAAAATCTGAGAAAAAAAAAGGCTCAACTTATGCTGGCCAATAATTATCCTGTGAATTATCTAGATATGATTTATAAATGTAACAAATGTAAAGATACTGGTTTTATAGGCACTAAAAAATGTTTATGCTATAAACAGAAGTTAGTTAAATTATATTATAACAATTCCGATTTGATGAATATACTAAGTAAAAACAATTTTGATAGTTTTAATTTTCACTTATATTCCCCTTTAAAAAATGAAGGAGAACCAACCAGCCCCAGAAAAAACATAGAGAAAATAGCTTCTACATCGTGGAAATACATAGAAAATTTTTCTTCTTCCAAAGAAAATTTGTTATTTTATGGAAATCCAGGAACAGGGAAAACTTTTTTATCAAATTGCATAGCAAAAGAACTCTTAGATAGAGGATTTCTAGTAGTTTATAGGACTTCTGAAGCTTTAATTCAAGACTTAAAAAGCATAAGATTTAAGGAGAACAATAAATTAGAAGATCTTATAATAAATTGTGATTTACTAATAATAGATGATTTAGGTTCAGAACAGATAACAGATTTTTCCAAGACAGAATTATTTAATCTTATAAATAGGAAATTATTAAAACAGAATAAAATGCTCATATCTACTAATTGTGATTTGGAAGAACTTTTAAAATATTATTCAGAGAGAATTTCTTCCAGATTATTAGGTGAATTTACCTTATTTAAATTTTTTGGAGAAGATATAAGAATACGTAAAAATATAAAAAGCAAAAACTTTAAATAGCAAAAAACACCAAACCCCATGATATTGTATCATGGGGTTTTTGGTGCTGGCAGTAGGCTTCGAACCCACGACCTACTGATTACAAGTCAGTTGCTCTACCAGCTGAGCTATGCCAGCAAAATGGCGACTCAGAAGGGGATCGAACCCTCGACCTCCGGCGTGACAGGCCGGCACTCTAACCATCTGAGCTACTGAGCCCTATACGTAATATATGGTACATGGTGGGCACAACAGGGATCGAACCTGTGACCCCCTGCTTGTAAGGCAGGTGCTCTCCCAGCTGAGCTATGCGCCCATATAATAATGGTGACCCCTAGGAGAATCGAACTCCTGTTACCACCGTGAAAGGGTGGTGTCTTAACCGCTTGACCAAGGGGCCTAAAACAAATTTAGTATTTTAACTTAAACTAAGTAACTCTCTCATGTTAGAGTAGACTTCCCAATTTAAGCTAAAGGCCTATTACAACAAATAAATGTTGCAAGGCATGGCGACTCAGAAGGGGATCGAACCCTCGACCTCCGGCGTGACAGGCCGGCACTCTAACCATCTGAGCTACTGAGCCTTATGTTGGTGGGCACAACAGGGATCGAACCTGTGACCCCCTGCTTGTAAGGCAGGTGCTCTCCCAGCTGAGCTATGCGCCCATGTAATAATGGTGACCCCTAGGAGAATCGAACTCCTGTTACCACCGTGAAAGGGTGGTGTCTTAACCGCTTGACCAAGGGGCCTTTACTTATGCATCAAACCTATCCAGCGGCCTGACATAGTCTATAATACAAAATATTCTCTAAAGTGTCAACACTTTTTTTTATATTCTTAAATATCTTTTTCTATATTTCTACTAAAGTCCTTACATCTCAACACTTTACGCTAATTTGAAAATTATATAAGTTTTTAGTTATACTGAATTAAAATTAATATTTTGGCTTATACTCTATCTTCGAGAAAGTTCAACAAGTGCACATCCCTCTACAAAATTTATTCCATTATTATTACAAAAGTTGAATATTTCATCACTTTCTGCACCAGGTTGTATTAATATTTTATCTATTCCCAACTTATTGGCTTCCTTAACTATATTTATTCCAAGTGCAGGGTTTATACATAGATCTAATACATCTATGCTAAAAGGTACCTCTACTAAGGATTTATAGGCACCCCCTTCGGCACTTCTAGGGTTTACCCCAGCTACATTAAATCCATCATCTTTCAAACAATTTAATATTCTAAAAGCATATTTTTTGTTATTAGCTACACTGCCCACTACCACCCAATTTTTATAATTCAAGAACTCAGAAGCTACCATAAATATCCCTCCCTTTTCTTTTAATTATAGTATATACAGATTTAAAGTAAATATATAATTTTTAGTCACAAACTATATTAAAAAAAATACAAGTGAGTTAAAATATTTATATAGTACATTCATTTTAACTTAGGGAGGTATGTTTTTGTTTCATGAGATAATGGTAATTGGCGCTGGTGCTTCTGGCATAATGGCTTCAATTACTGTAAAAGACAATGGAAAAGATGTCGGGATCTTAGAGTCGAAAAAAAGAATTGGCCAGAAATTATTATCCACCGGAAATGGAAGATGCAATATAACTAATGAGAATATAAATTACTCTAGGTATCACAGTAAAAACCCTGATTTTTTTAAAGATACCTTAGATAATTTTACTTTAAATGATACAGTTACATTTTTTAATTCTTTAGGATTACCTCTTACAACTTTAGAAAAAGGGAAGATGTATCCACTTTCACTTCAGGCATCCTCCGTACTAGACATACTAAAAATGTCCCTTGAAGATAGAGATATTCCCATTTACTTAAATTCAAAAGTCAAAGATATTGTATATACAAAAAAATATTTTAAAATATTTTGTGAAGATAAAATATATGAATGCAGAAAAATTATTTTATGCACTGGAGGTAAATCTGCTCCGGACACCGGTTCTGATGGTTCTGGTCTTAATATATGTAAAAAACTAGGCCATAATATAATTTCTCCTATCCCTGCACTGGTACAGCTAAAACTGCATTACACCCGCTTAAAAGCCTTGTCGGGAGTAAAATTTAATGGCAATGTGAATTTACTTGTAGATGACAAAATAAAAGAACAGGAGCAAGGTGAATTACTATTTACCGACTATGGAATATCAGGTCCCCCTATATTGAATATAAGCGGCACAGCTTCTTATAATTTGTTTAATAAAAGGTTAGTTGAATTAGAAATTGATATGCTTCCACAGTTTAGTAAAAAAGAGTTAACAGAATTTCTGGAAAATCACTGGGGAATTTTTAATTATAGAAGTATACATAATTCTTTAATAGGAATAATAAATAAAAAAATAATACCTATACTTTTAAATGAAGCTTCAGTAAAAAATATCCATAAGCCCTGTGATGAATTAACCTGGATAGAAAAAGACAACATATATAAATTAATTAAATCTTGGAAATTCAAAGTATACGACACCAATTCCTTTAAAAACTCACAGGTCACTTCCGGTGGTATTGATGTATGCGAAATAAATCCAAAAACTCTAGAATCTAAAAAGATAAAAAATTTATATTTTGCCGGTGAAATACTAGATGTACATGGAGATTGTGGTGGTTTTAATCTACAATGGGCCTGGAGCTCTGGATTTACGGCAGGAAAAAGTGCTGCTGAAAAATAATTCATTAGCACTTTTACTTTTTTTGCAAAACAGCCTCTATGGCAGACAGCCTTTTTCCTTCTTTATCTACAATTTCATGTAGAGATATGTAACCTTCATCTTGTTTGTTTAACTCAGTGTGTATTATTATGTTTTCACCATACCTGGCTTCTTTTTCATAAGTTATGTTTAAATTTTCTATAGAGTAGTTAAGTACTATGTCCAGAGGAATGGTTTCTATCATCCAATCCACATACTTAACATTATTAACATGTCTATTGGTATCTATATCACTATACCTCACTTCAAAGCTTTTCTCTATAGAAAATTTTTCTGGAAGCTTTATTTTTTTTATATCCATCAAACCCTTATTTTTTTCACTTATACCATACATCTTATACATATCCTGTGTTATTCTAATTATTTTGCGTCTACTAACATCTATCAAGATCCAAAGAGAATTTGCATAAGCTACAATATTGCCCTCTTTATCTATAACATGGAAAGTTCTATAAGCGTAAAACTTTTTAAAAGAACAAGCCTTAGTTCTTATAGTAATTTTTTCACCATAATAGGGACTTTTATTTATATGTATATTCCATTTATAAAGAACCCATGCAATACCTTTTTCTTTTAGATATTTAAGACTTCCTCCTATAGCCTCAGAATGCTTTGTAGCCACATCCCCAAAATAATTTATGAGACTTGTAACAAGTAATCTTCCCTTAAAATCTATTTCATGATATTGAACTTCATATTCTTTTTCAAAAGTTGATTTATCCAATATTTTCCCTCCTATAATTTACTATAAACTTATTTTATAACATAATTTTTATTTTTTCCATAGAATAAAATTTCACCTTTAAATAAGTTCTATTAATTTAGAAGTTTATTTAAAGGTGAAATTCAAATTACATATTATTCAAATTTATTGTTTGATCTCTTCCTGGTCCTACAGAAACTATAGATATTTTAGTATTAGTAAACTCTTCTATTTTATTTAAATATATCTTAGCATTTTCCGGAAGTTCATCATATGTCTTAGCATTTTCAATATCTTTATCCCATCCATCAAATTCTTCATATACAGGCTCACATTTGGCTAAATCCTGCAAGCTAGCAGGTACATAATCTATAATTTTTCCATTAAATTTATATCCTGTACATACCTTTACCTTTTCAAGTCCTCCTAGAGTATCTATTTTAGTAATAGCAAAATTAGTAAGCCCTGAAACTCTACTACTGGTTTTAAGTATTACAAGATCCAGCCATCCGCATCTTCTAGCTCTGCCTGTAGTAACTCCATATTCACGTCCACTTTTTCTGATCCAATCTCCGGTATCATCAAAAAGTTCTGTTGGGAAAGGCCCTTTTCCTACTCTTGTGGTATAGGCTTTTGCAACACCTATGGCACCTGTTATAAGTGTAGGTCCTATTCCTGCACCTATACATACTCCCCCTGCAATGGTACTTGAGGAAGTAACATAGGGATAAGTTCCATAATCTATATCCAATAAAGTACCCTGAGCCCCTTCAAATAATACCTTTTTATCATTCTTGATGCTATTATACACCTCTACAGAGATATCCTTAACGTAAGGTGCCAATTTTTTCCTGTATTCTATATATTGATCACAGATTGAATCAAAGTCCAAAGCTTCTTCTCCATAAACTTTTGTTATTATATCATTTTTAATCTTTAGATTTTCTTTCAAATTTTCTTTAAAAACATCCTGGTTTATAAGATCACAAACCCTTATACCACTTCTCTCCATTTTATCTGTATAACAAGGACCAATTCCTTTTCCAGTGGTACCTATATCTTTTTTCCCTCTGGATCTTTCCTTTATCCCATCCAATACCTTATGATAAGGCATAATGAGCTGAGCTCTGTCACTTATCATCAAATTGTCGGGCTGAATATCTACCCCCGCTTTTTCCAAATAATCTATTTCCTGAAATAATGCTTCTGGATCAAGCACTACTCCATTGCCTATTACATTTACTTTATCCTTATAAAGTATCCCAGATGGTATAATATGAAGTTTATATTCTTTATCCCCTACCCTAACTGTATGACCTGCATTATTACCACCTTGGAATCTGACAACTACATCTACATCTTTTGCAAGATAATCGGTCATTTTACCCTTTCCTTCGTCGCCCCACTGGGAACCTAAAACAATAAATGCTGACATGAGAACTTCCTCCCCTTTTTTACATATCATGAAACTTACAATTAATACAATTTCAACTTTAAAATAATATTTAAACTATTTATGTGCTATATCTCTTGCAACTACTACACCAGTTACAGAAGCCTGCATAAGACCTCTTGTAATACCAGCTCCATCTCCTATAGCATATAAATTTTTTATAGCTGTTTCAAATTTATCATTAGTTTCAAATTTACTTGAATAAAACTTAACTTCCACACCATAAAGTAATGTATTTTTACTGTAAAGCCCTGGTGCAATATTATTAAAAGCCTTTAATGCTTCAACTATAGAAGTCAAACACCTCTGAGGCAATACAAAACTTAAATCCCCTGGTACTGCTGATTTAAGAGTTGGTATAGTAGTAGATTTTTTAATTCTTGAATAATCAGTTCTTCTACCATTTAATAAATCTCCCAATCTTTGAACCATTATACCATCCCCAGTTAACATATTACCAAGTTTTGCAATATACTTACCATAAGTTATAGGTTGGTCGAAAGGTTCTGTAAAAGAAGTAGAAACAAGCATAGCAAAATTCGTATTTTCAGTTCTCAGTTCCTTTTCCGAGTAGCTGTGCCCATTTACAACTGCTATAGTTCCATCATAATGTTCTTCAGATACAACTCCTCCTGGATTCATACAAAAAGTTCTAACTTTATTATCGAAGGTATCCGAATAGTAAACAAGTTTTGCTTCATATAAATCTTTAGTTAAATGATCCATTATAGAATTAGGTACCTCTACTCTTACGCCTATATCCACAGCATTATTTTTAGTTTTTAAATTTAACTTTTTAGATTGAATTGAAAACCATTCCGCTCCACCCCTGCCTGGTGCAACTATTACATATTTTGCTGAAATCTTTTTTTGTCCCTGTTTATTTTTAACCAAAACTCCTGCAGCTGCATCATCTTCTATTAATATATCTTCTACTTCTGTAAGTTCACTAAATTCTGTATTTGTATCATTTAAAATATAATGATACATTTTCTTCAATACCTCATAAGCTAATTCCGTTCCTAAATGTCTTACAGGACATTCTATAAGACGAATATTATATTTACTTGCTTCGTATTTTATTTTATCTATTTTTTCATTGTTTAATCCATACACAGTTTTATTAGCGCCAAAATTCAAATATATATCATCACAATATTTTATTAATTCCATGCACTCATCTTCTGAAAAATACTCTAATAACCTTCCTCCCACTTCCGGGCTTAAAGAAAGTTTTCCATCTGAAAAAGCTCCCGCTCCTGACCAGCCGGAAGTAATACCACAAGGACTACAATTTATACATTTTCCATTTACTCTTGCAGGACATTTTCTTTTTTCTATACTTCTACCTTTATCAATTATAAGCACACTTAAGTTCTTGTTTAGTTTTGTGATTTCCAGTGCAGCAAATATTCCAGCAGGACCTGCTCCAATTATCACAACATCATATTTTTCCTTCAAGTAGCATCCCTCCTACAACATGGTATCAAAATTGAATGTTACAGTCAATAAACAATACGAATATTTTTCACAAATTTTCTATCAAAATTCGTGAAATGCTGGTAAAAACCTTCTCTTTTAATTTGAAAAGTTCACATCTTAAAAAAATAAGTACCAGCTAATTGCCAGCACTTATTTTTAATAAGGGAGATCTATACTATTTTAAATTTCTGATAAATTCTATATTAATATAATTATTTTATATAATTATTGTGACAACATTATGTCATATATATTAAATAGTTATTTACTTTTTTAATATTTTATAAATAATATTTTAACTATATATTTACATGGTAAATTTATAATTTTTTTGAAATAGATTGCAGTGTTTGTATTTCTGAATTTAATCCCTCAATATTTTTTATAGACTCATTAAATGATAGCCGTTCGGATAAAACTTTATATTGAATATTTTTAATTTGGATAATAAAATATAAATTAAATATTAAATTATTTTAGGAGGAATTATGAAAAATTACGAAATTGAAGAAGCAGAAGAGCTTATAGATTATATCTATGAAAGCCCTACAGCGTTTCATGCAGTGAAAAATGCTGTAAACTTACTTAAAAAATCAGGATTTATCGAAATTAAAGAGGAGAATTCATGGAATTTAAAAAAAGGCGGAAAATATTTTATAACAAAAAATGATTCTGCACTTATTGCATTTACAGTGGGAAATGGAGAAATAGAGAAAGATGGATTTAGGATAATAGGAGCTCATACTGACTCTCCTTGCTTTAAAATAAAGCCCAATGCAGATATAAATGTAGAAAATAACTATATAAAAATAAACACAGAAGTATATGGCGGCCCTATATTAAATACATGGATGGATAGACCCCTTGCCATGGCAGGTAGGATTGTATTAAAAAGTAAAGATCCTTTTTATCCACATAGCTCATTAATAAACATAGCTAAGCCCCTTATGATAATACCAAATCTAGCCATACACATGAATAGAGATGTGAACTCAGGTATTAAATTGAGTAAACAAAAACATATGCTTCCTCTTTTGACCCTTGTGAATAGCAATTCTAAAAATAAACATTGTCTCATTGAAATTATATGCGAAGAATTATCTATAGCTAAAGAAAATATTCTGGATTTTGACCTGTTTTTGTACGAATTTGGAAAAGGAACTATAATGGGAGCTAATAGAGAATTTATATCTTCTGGTAGATTAGACGATTTGAGTATGGTATATTCGGGCATAAAATCCATTTCAGATACTAAAGTTAAAAATAGTACAAATGTAATG
The DNA here is from genome assembly GCF_000016505.1 of Clostridium kluyveri DSM 555. NCBI lineage: Bacteria > Bacillati > Bacillota > Clostridia > Eubacteriales > Clostridiaceae > Clostridium > Clostridium kluyveri. The sequence goes on along the minus strand of NC_009706.1, from coordinate 80,934 downwards.
GTATGCTTTGACAACGAAGAAGTTGGGAGTACTACAAAGCAAGGCGCAAATTCTCCTATGTTGTTATCCTTATTGGAAAGAATAGTCTTTAACTTAGGTAAAAATAAAGATCAATTCTATAGAGCCATATCAAAATCCTTTATGATATCCTGTGATCTTGGGCACGCACTCCATCCAAATTATATAGAAAAATCAGATCCTGCAAATAGACCTATCGTAAATAAAGGTCCCATTATAAAAATAAGTGCCAGCCAAAGCTATACTACCGATGGTGTATCTGGCGCAATATACAAAAGCATATGTGACAGGGCTAACATTCCAGTGCAAATATTTGTGAACCATTCGGATGAAAGAGGAGGTTCAACTATAGGACCTATTTCCTCCAGCCACATTAATATGACATGTGTAGACATGGGAATTCCTATATTATCCATGCATTCTATAAGAGAATTAGCGGGTGTAAAGGATTATGTATATGCAATGAATTCCTTTAAAACATTCTATAATTTTTAATTTAACTTAACCTTTTGTTTCATACTTTTAGGGTCGAATTCTATAAGAGTAAATATTGACAAAAATAAAGTATCTTGTTATAATCTCAATATCCCCCACGGGGGGATATTGAGAAAGGAGGGTAAACTATGTCACAAGAAAAAAAACATAAACACGAGAATACCAAAATGGTTATAAATCGTTTATCACGTGCCATAGGACATCTTGAGTCAGTAAAAAAAATGGTACAAGATGAACGGGACTGCAGTGAAATATTAATTCAGATGGCAGCTGTAAAATCTGCAGTTAACAATATTGGCAAACTCATTTTACAAGATCACTTAAACCACTGCATTACAGAGGCAATAAATACCGGTGATAAATCTGAACTTGAAAAATTTTCTGATGCCATCGGAAAATTCATGAAATGAGGTATAACAATGAATATTCTTAAACAAATTTATGATTCCTTATCCCGATTGCCAATGATCATTACAGCAGGGTTATTTTTAATTCTAAGTATTTTAAATATCTTTTTTCATATATTTCCCGTGGATCCTGCCTGGATAACCATACTTATCTGTGGAACACCACTTGTAGTTTTGGCATTACAACGAATTATTACCCAATTTTTTATAAGTTCCGCTCTGCTTATCTCAATTGCCATGTTTGCATCCATATATATAGGTGAAATCTTTGCAGCAGGTGAAGTTGTTTTTATTATGGCCATTGGTGCCTGGCTTGAAGATAGGACAGTTGAAAAGGCAAAAAAGGGATTGAAGGTCCTTTAAGACTAATTCCAGATAAAGCCAAAAGGATAAAAAAATCAGATAACAATTCTCTTGCAGAAGAAATTGTAGATGTATCCACTCTGAGAATTGGAGATATGATTCGCATACTACCTGGTGAAATTATTGTTGCCGATGGAGAAATCATTTCAGGAGAAACCTCCGTTAATCAATCAGTTTTAACTGGAGAATCGCTTCCTGTTGACAAATTTGTAGGAGATGTTGTATTTACAGGAACTCTAAATTGCTTTGGCTCTATTGATGTAGCTGTAACAAAAACCCTTCAGAATTCTTCCCTAAAGAAAATGGTATTACTTGCTAAGGAGGCTGAAAACAAACAAGCTCCCATGCAAAAAATTGTGGATAAATGGGCTCAATGTCTGGTTCCCATAGCTTGTCTTATAGCTATTGTGGGATATTTTATTACCAAAGATCTTATTAAGGCAGTAACGATATTAGTGGTTTTTTGCCCTTGCGCATTAGCACTGGCTACACCAGTTTCTATTGTAGCTGCTATTGGACAAGCAACTAAATTTGGTGTAGTTATAAAATCTGGAGAAGCTTTAGAAAAAATGGGCAAGGTATCTGTAGTAGCTTTTGATAAAACAGGTACTTTAACAAAAGGAATACTTGAGGTAAGCGATATTATATCATTTAATATAGAAGAAAATAAATTATTATCTCTTGCTGCATCCTGTGAAAGCCATTCTGAACATCCCATAGGAAAGGCCATTACATCTTATGTCCGTGAAAAAAAAATACCAACTCATAGAGTTTCAAATTTTGTAATGTCTATAGGTAAAGGGGTGCATGGAATCGTACAAGAAAAACTCATCCTTTGTGGAAATGAAAAACTGCTTGAAGACTTTCATGTTTCTTATGAAGATTCTTTAAAACTTACACTTAATGAATTTTACAGTCAAGGAAAAGCTGTAGTAATTATTGCTGGAGATTATAAGGTAATAGGTTTTATTGCACTTTCTGATGTTCTTAAAGAAAACGTCAAAGAAGCAATATATTCTCTTCATTCTGCTGGTATACATCGTACCATACTTTTAACCGGAGATAATAAAAATGCAGCAGAGTATATCGCCAAAAAATCAGGTATTACAGAAGTAAATTCTTCTCTTCTTCCCGAAGATAAAGTTAGCATTATATCACAAATAGAAAATGAAGGTGATTACATATGTATGATTGGCGATGGAATCAATGATGCAGCTGCATTAAAAACATCCTCTATAGGAATGGCAATGGGAACAATGGGCAGCGATATTGCCATTGATGCTGCCGATATTGCCCTTATGGGAGATGATATCGTTAAAACGGCTTATGTAAAACGATTGTCCAATGCTATCATATATAATATCAAAATCAATATTTCAATATCCATGATAATTAATGTCATAGCCATTACATTATCTTTACTAGGAATATTAAATCCTATTACAGGGGCATTAGTGCATAATATTGGTTCTGTATTAGTGGTAATGAATGCCGCGAGATTCGCGAGATTGTATGATAAAAAAGTTTAATTAAGTCGTCATTAAAATCAAAAATTAAAATTGTATTTCAGCAAATTCAACAAAATGTATTTTGGCTTATGAAAAAAGTTCAAGCATTATATTTCCATAAACCAAATTAGTTGACTAGGCAACTAATTTTTGATATAATCTTTCATAAAAGATGAATTAAAAATAGATTATCCTTTACTTATCAAGGGTAATACTATTAATAATAATTAAATTTAAGAAAGGTAAAAAAATGCTACAATTTATTACTAGACAAAACAAACTAATGAAACAAAAACATAATAAAAAACATTATAAATGGATTGCTCTTTCTAATACAACCCTTGGCGTACTTATGGCTTCATTAAATAACAATATAATTCTAATTTCACTTCCTGCAATCTTTCGAGGAATGAATGTGGATCCATTATCGGCAAATGGTGCTTCATATATGCTATGGATGCTGATGGGCTTTACTGTAGTAACCGCCACATTACTGGTTTCCTTTGGTAGGATTTCGGATATCTATGGCCGTGTACGTCTATACAATTTAGGTTTTGGAATTTTTACAGCAGCCTCCATTTTACTGTATCTGACTCCTGGGAACGGATCAAATGGCATCATTTTAATGATTTTGTTCAGACTTCTACAGGGAGTGGGAGCAGGATTTTTATTTTCTAACAGCACTGCTATTCTTACTGATGCTTTTTCTTCTAAAGAGCGTGGTATGGCTATGGGACTCAACCAAATTGCTGGTATTGGGGGATCATTGCTTGGTCTTGTTATCGGAGGAGTCCTTGCCGAAATTGACTGGCGCCTTGTTTTTCTTGTAAGTGTACCCGTTGGATTATTTGGAACTATATGGGCGTATATCAAACTCAAAGAACAGTCTGTACCGGATAAAACACAAAAGATTGACTGGTTAGGAAATAGTACATTCGCTGTTGGTCTAACTCTACTGCTGCTGGCACTAACCTATGGAATTATGCCATATGGTTCATCCAAAATGGGCTGGGGCAATCCTTTTGTGATTTTGGGAATAAGTTTAGGTTTATTACTGCTTATTGTATTTGTATTTATCGAACGAAAAGTCAAGATGCCCATGTTCCATCTGGAATTATTCAAAAATCGTGCGTTTGCCTTTGGTAATTTAAGTCTGTTTATATCATCCATCGCACGAGGTGGTTTACAATTCATGTTGATTATTTGGTTACAAGGAATATGGCTTCCATTACATGGCTACAGTTTTGAATCTACCCCATTGTGGGCGGGCATTTATATGTTGCCCATGATGATTGGCTTCTTTATAATGGGACCATTATGTGGAAAACTATCAGATCAATATGGTGCTCGATTTTTTGCCACAGGCGGGATGCTATTTTCAGCTCTTGGTTTTATCCTTTTGACGCTTTTGCCAGCTAATTTTGGATACAACATTTTTATTGTAATCTTATTAATCCTAGGCTGTGGTATGGGCATGTTTGCCGCACCAAATACCACTGCAATCATGAATTCTGTTCCTGCTTCTCAAAGAGGAGCTACCTCGGGAATGAGGTCAACCTTTCAGAATACCGGAATGGCTTTAAGTATGACACTTTATTTTGCAATTATTATCCTTGGACTTGCACATAACTTACCCTCTATTTTATACAGTGGATTGATTAATGTTGGCGTTCCATCCACAATGGCACAGCAGATTTCCAACATGCCTCCTACATCAGCTTTGTTTGCAGCATTTCTAGGATATAATCCAATGGGAGCACTCATTGATCAACAGACTCTTTCTACCATTCCAAGTGCTACTAAAACAATTATTTTGGGTAATCATTTTTTTCCATTAACTATAGCACCTGCGGTAATGTCGAGTCTACGCCTTGCATTTTATATTTCGGCTGTTATGTCTGCCATTGCTGCAGTTGCATCCTACATGCGTGGCAAACAATATGTGCATGACGAATCATGATACCTGTAAGAGAGGAGAATTAAAATGACACATAACCAAAATTTCTTAAATCTTTGGATATCTATACTATACCGTTATCGTAAAAACTATATGAATAAAAAGTTGGAGGCATATGGTGGAGCAAGTGGTTCTTCTCTACTGATTTTATCGATTTACAAAAATGATGGAATTAGCCAGGAACAAATATCGGATTTGTTGAAAGTGGATAAAGGTTCTATCGCAAGGGCAATAAAAAAACTAGAACAGGGAAATTATGTAAGGCGCCAGGAAGACGCAACTGATAAAAGAGCCAATAAGGTCTATTTAACTCCAAAAGCATTAGCTCTCGTTCCTGAGATTCAATCTGCAATTACAGATTGGAATAAACAAATCATGACAGGTATTCCAGTGGAATCACAAAAAATCTTCTTGAACTGCATAGAACAAATGGCAAAAAACGCATGTGATACATGCCTTTAAAGTAAATTTATATCAATATTTTTAGACACCCAGAAATTCTTAAATCAAAGGGGTGGCAGCTTTAGGATAAAACTTGTCATTATTTAATGAAAAAGATTCACAGCTATTGCCACTCCCTGACAAACTTTCGTCAGAAAATACCATTGTATTTAAAAAGAAGTCAGGCAACACAATAGCGGTCATAAATGTACACTAATAGTTACTAAAATACCATTTAAAATTTATTCAATGCAAAAACAGCAAGCCGATCATTAAAATTTCGAATGATGGGAATGGAAGCAAACAGTTTGCCTCTGAAGGAGTGTTTTTTCATTTCACAATTAAAACTCTTTTCATAAACAAGTTTCAGACCATCACAGAGTTTTTCAACTTCTTTTCCCGATTTAACACCCCATTTAAATGTTGCATCTGTATTTTTGACTGTATCATGAAATTTGCTACTTTTTGACGAAATAGATGGCATAAGTTCTACTAGTAATATGATGTCATTAAAATTGTTTTTTATAATTTGTAAAAGTTGCTTTACCTCTTCTTCTTTTAAATACATTAGCATTCCTTCTATAATGATAATAGTTTTATAGCCTTTTTTTATTTCATCAGGCCATGAGGCATCTAATGCAGATTTTTCTATTAAATGCACTCTTTCATGCTCTGGTAAAAATTGTTTTCTAGCATAAATCACTTCAGGAAAGTCCAAATCATACCAAATTAATATTCCATTATCAACTCTTGAGAATCTTGAATCAAAACCACATCCAATAGAAATGCAAACGGATTTAGGGTATTTTTTCAAATAGTACTTAGTAGCATCATCAAAAAGAATGGTTCTTGCTACAACACCTTCGTGGCTCATAAATTTATCATATTTGGAAGTGTCCAAATTCAACTTTTCTATGATTTCCACAGCTTTTAAATCATGTATCCTTGCATTGGATCGTTTGGTTTCACTCGCCTTAATGGCAAGGGGTATTAACAGAGTTTCCTGCACACCGTTTAACGAAATCATTTTTTTCCTCCTTATATCAAGTTATTCAGAAATTCTAACTACACTTATTTTAAAAAACGTAGATGAACAAATTTCATCATATGCGTCCAATCCGACATCCTCATCATCAAACGAAGTCTAAGACTCCATTGTTTATTAAATGGAATATTTTTAAAATAGCCTTCACAGGAAACCAATTTGATAGCTGATGACCAACTTTGAAATTTCTTTGCATCATTAACATAAAAATACATTGTGGCTCCTTTATTCCCTGTTTTTTTAATCATATTATTTGATTTTTTAACTGCCGTTCTGGATTCAGCATCAAAATACAATTCTCCTCCTGGAAAACGCCTTGCCATTATCCTTAATATTTCACGAAGTTGCTGTTCTTTAAAAAAATAGAAAACCCCTCCCGAAACAAAAAATATGCCATCTTCAAAGGTAAATTTTACATCATCAAACCATGTAGTATCAAACAAAGATTTTGCAATACTAATATTACGCTCAGAATCTGGAATAAAACTCCTGCGAAAAGCAATAGAATCAGGTAAATCCAGGTTATACCATAGTATACTTCCATTATCAACTCTGGAAAAGGATGTATCCAGACCTGCTCCAATATTTACTACTGTCCCTCGAGGATACTTTCGTATAAATTCCCGAATAGCATCTTCAATTTTACGTGCACGTATTACATAACAAATGCCACCAAATTCCCCAAAGGTTTTTGCAACATTTTTAAAATTATAATCATAGTTTTTGATAATATCAATAGCTTGCTTATCATACAGTATTTCAGGATTCTTCTCACTAGCTACAGCACGTCCCCAAAGCGGAAGAAGCATTGTGTTTTGTACTGTCTGCACCTGTAATATTGGTTTTTTTTCCATATTGAACCCCTTTCTTGCAACAAAGTATTATTTAATATATCAATTATCTCAATATAAACAAGTTAGATTAATCTAACTTGTTTATATTATATCAAATTGTTGCGAGAATGAAAAGAGTCAACTTGTACCTGTGTTTTTAATTCTCTTTAGAATACCCATTGATTAGAAATAGATAAATATTATTTACAATAGTAGTAAAAGCAGATATATAGTTTTCCCAGCTTAATGTATAGGAAATCACCATATTGGTATATTCTTTAATCTCGTACAATTTGCCGCTGTTCACTAAAATGTAAAAGCCTAGTGGTACCTTGGCAATATGGAATGCAAAATTCACCTTATAGGTAGCAATATATGGTATAAAAGAAGCAATAGATACTATTCTTCTTCAAAAAGGGAAAAACGAAAAGATATATTATGTTTTGTTTTCATCTTTCTGAAATTCAAGGATATCTCCAGGCTGACAATCCAATATATCACAGATTGCGTTAAGCGTAGAAAAACGTATTGCGCTAATTTTGCCAGTTTTTATCTTCGATAGATTGACGTTTGCAATACCAATCTTATCCGCCAATTCGTTAACCGATATTTTACGATCAGCCATTACCCTATCCAACCTTAATATAATTGCCATTTTCTCCTCCCTCTCTAAAGAGTTTCATCATCTTGTTTTTGAAGAACGCAGCCATAATCAAAAATTGCTCCTAAACAGGCAAAGATTAATCCTAGTAACAATCCTAACAGAACAGATTCATCAATAATTGTAATTTTTATATGGTTGCTCATAATTGACGAAATGATACTTCCTGTCCACTGTGCTATAGCGTTGGAAGACATGATAAGTCCACCAATGATTTTTATATTTCTAGATACTTCTGGCAAAAATGGTGTTTTGTTTTTAGAAATTGCATGAAAAATCAGAAATGCAACAAACTGAATTGCTATGAAAAATACATAATAAATGACTTGCTTAATTTGAGTCGTTAAAATTGCGTTACCTTCAACAGCATTTATTAATTCTCTGATTGAAAATATTTCTGCAATAATCGTAAGTATTGACGTGATTGCTAAAATAATTTGTAGAGCTACGCTGGTAGTCTCGATTTCATGTTTCGCTCGCATTTTTATAAAAAACCTCCTTTATATTTTCTAAATCTAGATTAACATATAATTTTATGTTTTTCAACTAATATTTAATGTAAAACATTAAATATTATACGACTAAGATATTAAATGCAGAGTATAAACTTACTTGTAAGGTGAGAAGCCACTTTGTAAAGTGAGAAGCAATATATGTAAACGACAACTGAATATTTGTAAACGAAATGCCACTTTTGTACTCGAATCGCAGTTTTTGTAAACCAAATGCAGTTTGATCTTCAACTTTTATTGGAGTATTATAATAATCACAGGCATGCCAAAGAGGAGTCAACTCCCTCTCGATTTTTTTGTAATCGGAGAATCCACCCCTTTATTCCTTAGACAAATAGATGGTTGGCGGCACGCAAATTTATTATTTTTTGAGAAGAGCAGGTTTTAACATGATATCACTGGAGGCAACTGGTGCACATCCAAGCTTATGTAAAACTTCTTCTCCATGATAAAAGCTGAATGTTTCGTAGGGACTACGATTATTTAGCTTTTTTCTTTTGTAGGAATTGATATGATTCATCATTAAATTAATATCATCCTGTTTAAGCTGATTAAAACTCGTTCCTTTTAGAAGTACACGACGTATAAGTTCATGATTTACTTCAATAGCTCCTTTTTGATAGGGACTTCCCGCATCACAGTAAAATACATGCGTACGCAGCAAAGGAAATGTATTCCTATATTCAATCGATTTGGGATTAGAAAATTCACTTCCGTTATCAGTAAGAATAACTGGAAATAGTTTGCTAAACAAGTCTTTCCCAAGGGTACTATCAAGTTGATTGAATACATCAATCACAGATTTTGATGTGTTTGCTTCTCTTAAAAAAGCAAGCATAAGACTGCATTCTACAAAATGAATAGTTAAAAGATATTTACCCCCTTTACTACCAATGACAGAATCCATTTGTACTACTGATATGTCAGGATTCTTATCCATAAAAGTTCCAAATGCTTCATAATTGCGACCGATGCGGCAGCCTTTATCTACTTTAAATTCAGGCTTTTTGTATCGCTCACGAAACTTAACTTTTCTGGGAAGATCAATGTTCCTGACATCAAACAGGCATGCATCAATATAAAGGAAAGACTTTTTTTCAGATATTTCTGCAACTCAAGTCTTTCTTCATAGGTAAAAAAATTAGACATATATCCTCCATTCTGCCGCCAACGTTTTAAGGATAAATGTCTGATAAAAACAACGCAACAAAAAGACTGGCTCCTCACCAATCTTTTTGTAAGCCAGGATGCAGCCTCCTGGACATATATATTTAACTTAAAATTTTATAACTCAAATAAAGTTAATGGGCTGCAATTCATTTTACAATTCAGGATATTTAATTATATGAATATATAACCATGTGATATTGATACAGTATACTATCAGAGTCAAAATACAATGTAAATTAAAACCATATAGCATTTTATAAAAGAGCACTTATTGAAAATTTTAGAAGATTAACTTGTTATAACTATATATATGTCTATACGTCATCTTGATCAGGTGTGCATAGGAATACTCCTTTAACAACTCTATCAAATTTATTTGAAAGGATTGAAAAAATAGAGAAAAAGGAGTATCATTAAGTTAGTTAAAACTAACTTAATGATACTCCTTAAAGTTTTCAAGTGTTGTATGCTTTCAGAGTTTAGAAATGAAACTATATTTTTTAGAAAAGAGAGGTTGCCCATGAAACAGAAAACTGCAATAGCCAAAAAACCGAAAACTGGAATGACAAGGCTAATGGAACTTGCGGCCACAAAAAAACCGCTTATGATCACTTCGGTGATTTTATCCGCACTGGCTTCTATTGCTTCTTTTATTCCGTATATCGCTATTTACTATATCGTTTTGGAGATCATGGGAATATATCCCGAATTCTCAGCCCTTGATGTAGAAAGGACAATTGGATTCGGCTGGATTGCTTTTGGAGGTATTATTCTGAATATCCTATTGTACTTTTTAGCTCTGATGTGTTCACATCTTGCAGCCTTCGGTACGCTGTACGAATTGAAGGTAAATTTTGCATCACATCTCGCTAAAGTACCCCTAGGCTTTCACGTTTTAGTCGGCAGCGGTAAACTACGCAAGATTATGGATGAGAACATTGAAAAGATCGAAGGATTTATCGCCCATCAACTTCCCGATATGGTAGCATCTTTTGTTGCACCACTTGTCATGTTCATCATTTTACTTGTTGTTGACTGGCGCTTTGGTCTCGCAGCAATCGTAGGCATTGTCATTGCCTTTGTTATTCAGATGATTGCCTACGGAAATGATGGAGCAAAGACCATGATGAAAAAATATCAAACCTCACTAGAAGATATGAACAATGCATCTGTAGAATATATAAGAGGCATTACCGTAGTCAAAGCTTTCAAACAAACCGTATATTCCTTTCGCAGGATGCACAAAGCAATAAAGGAATATACTAATATGGTGATTCCCTATACATTAAGCTGGGAAAATTATATGTCGGCCTTTATCACAATTGTAAATAACATTTACTTATTTTTAATACCAGTAGGTATTCTAATTGGACTCAATACAACAGATTATATTTCATTTGCCAGCAAATTTATTTTTTATTTGATTTTTGTACCCTCTATTGCAACCATTATGACGAAAATTATGTATGTTTCTACCAGCGGCATCCAAATCATCGGTGGAGTAGAACGAATGGATGAAATTCTGCACACTGCATCACTGTCTCAACCCAAAAATCCAAAAACAACTAAAAAGCATGAAATTATTTTTGAAAATGTATCTTTTTCTTATGCAGATCAAGAAGCTGCGGCCCTGTCCCGCGTTTCATTCAGCGCGGAGGAAAATCAAATTACAGCTATTGTGGGCCCTTCCGGGGGAGGAAAAAGTACCATCGCCCATCTGATTCCGCGTTTTTTTGATGTAACAGAAGGAAGCATCCGAATTGGTGGGGTGGACATTCGCCATATGAATACAAATTATTTGATGGAAAAAGTTAGCTTTGTATTCCAGGATGTATTTCTCTTTAAACAGAGTATTATGGAAAATATCCGTATGGGAAATCAAAATGCAACAAATGAACAAATAATTGCTGCGGCCAAAGCCGCCCAATGCCATGAATTTATTGAAAAGCTGCATAATAAATATGATACTGTGATTGGCACAAAAGGAATTCATCTATCAGGAGGGGAGCAGCATCGTATTGCCATTGCAAGGGCCATTGTAAAAAATGCACCAATTATTATACTAGATGAAGCAACTGCATTTTCGGATCCCGAGAATGAACATCTTATCCAAAGGGCTTTTAAAAAGCTAATGCATGGCAAAACAGTGGTTATGATTGCACACCGTTTGTCTACCATACGGAGTGCTAATAAAATAGTGGTAATTGACAAGGGCCATCTTATCGAGCAGGGCATCCATGATGAACTACTTGCAAAAGAAGGAAAATATTTCGCCATGTGGAATATGTATGTCAAAATGTTGGATTGGAAGATGAACAGAAAGGGGGGCGAAACAAATGCTTAATCTCAAGGAGATGTTGATGCTTACAGATAAAGGCTATTCCGATTTAAAGAAGGCCATAATAGCATGTACTATTACCAATCTCTCACTAATGCTGCCCTTTGGCGTGACCATTGGAATTTTTACCGAACTATTAAAACCGCTCATGGGTCAGAAAATTTCATGGACAATAATGTGGATACTGTTTGGAGCCGGTATCATATCGGCAATTTTGGTGTTTATCGCCAGCAAAAATGATTATAAAAAAACCTATGTAACCTCTTATATGGAGGCTGAGAATACGCGAATCAGCGTCTCTGAGCATATACGAAAACTTCCCATGAGCTTTTTTAATTCCAAGGATTTATCAGAGCTTACCACGAATATCATGGGAGACTGCTCTACTACTGAACATGTATTGAGTCATATAATTCCGCAATTGTGTGCCAATGCTATTTCTATCACCATTATTTGTGCCATGCTTGCCATATTTGACTGGAGGCTTGCACTTTCTATATTCTGCACTGTACCCATTGCGCTTCTTGTCATTTTAGGCAGTAAAAAGATTCAGAATAAATTGGGAGAAAAACATGTGGATGCAAAGCTAAAGGCATCCGGACAGGTGCAGGAATATCTGGAGGGTATCAAGGTTATCAAGGCATGCGGTTTGGACGGTTCCAAGTTCTCATCATTAGATAGCTCTTTACGTTTGATGAAAAAAATGGCTATTAAAATGGAATTTGGCACCGGGATTTTTGTTACAGGGGCTCAGATGATTATACAGGCTGGTGTGGGACTTACAGTCTTTGTCGGCGTTTATCTACTGACAGAGGGTAAAATTGAGCTCATCCCATTATTAATGTTTTTGCTCATCGTTGTAAGAATCTATGGACCAGTTGTTGTTGAACTTACTTTATTACCAGAACTATTTTATCATCGCATTGCTACAAAGCGAATGCGTACTTTAATAAATACACCGGTTATGGAAGGAGATACTCAAACACAGATTACAAACTGGAATATTGATTTTGAAAATGTGTCCTTCAGCTATAATAATAAGAATCCTCAGGAAGATGTGGTAATCAAAAATCTTACAGTATCCATCCCTTCAGATACTATTACAGCTCTGGTAGGTCCTTCAGGATGCGGAAAAAGCACAATTTCAAGACTAATTGCACGGTTTTGGGATGTAAACAAGGGAAGGATTAAAATTGGAGGCGTGGATGTTAAAACACTGGATCCGGAATATCTTATGAGCTATATGTCCTTTGTATTTCAGGATGTTATTCTCTTTAACGATACGGTATACAATAATATCCGCATCGGAAATCTAGAGGCAACAGAACATCAAGTGATGGAGGCTGCAAAAGCAGCTTGCTGCGACAAGTTTGTAAATGAATTACCTGACGGTTATCAAACAACGCTCGGTGAAAACGGCAGTACCCTTTCAGGCGGTGAGCGACAGCGAATTTCAATTGCCCGTGCACTTTTAAAGAATGCACCTATCGTACTGCTGGATGAAGCTACAGCTTCTTTAGATCCTGAAAATGAGGTATGGATTCAGCAGGCCATCTCTAAATTGATTTCGGGAAAAACAGTTATTGTAATCGCACACAGACTGAGAACAGTTGCAGGGGCGGATAAAATCATTGTTTTAAATGAAGGTAAACTAGTGGAGGAAGGTACCCATGATACATTGATCAAAAATAAAGGCCTATATGAAAGACTATACAATATTCAGCAGGAAAGTCTAGGCTGGAGTGTATAGAAAAATCATTTAAATACAAGAACAAAAACGACAGGAGTATCTTCCAAAGATAAGCCTGTCATTTTTAATTTTTGCCAGTCATGTAACTTAACACTACTATGTCTGTTAAAAAATAATTTAACCCTTGGTTAACATGCCCTTTTCACTGTCAAGAGGTCAGCATCGCTCATATCGTCAAGCGGGCTTTCAAGCTATCTGCTCTGCGTGGATTTGTCCATTTCCTTAATCATACATACGACTTAAATAAGTCATATTTTTCTCGTTACTATTCGGCTTGCCGTATATAATATAAAGTAGAAAAGAAAGGGCAGGTAAATATGGATTATATTTCTGCCCCGGAAACAGCAAAGAAGTTGGGTATTTCAGAACAGTGCGTACAAAAACTTTGTGAGGAAAACCGCATATCTGGTGTGATAAGATTCAGTCAAATGTGGCTGATACCGAAAGACGCTGAAAAGCCCGCAGACGGACGCCGGAAAGAAAATAAAAAAGTTTGAAACGCTTTTATACAATACAAGTCTTATAAGTAAGGAGGTGAGAAAGTGGCGGATTTCGGTGAGATATATTCGGAATATTTTTCCGACGTTTATAAATATGTACTATCCCTTTATATGGATGAGGCTGTTGCAGAAGAAATAACGCAAGAAACCTTTTTTAAGGCAATGCAGCACATAGATAAATTTAATGGTTCTTGCAAGCTGTATGTTTGGCTTTGTCAAATAGCAAAGAACACCTATTTTACACTTTATAAAAAGAAAAAGCGTATTGTATCAGACTTGGATACAGGCATACCGGATATATCTTTCAACTTAGAAACGGATTATCTTGACAAGGATACGTCGAAACAGCTGCACATTGAGTTGCATAATCTAACTGAACCATACAAAGAAGTTTTTACTTTACGGGTGTTTGGAGAACTGCCATTCTCACAAATCGGGGAACTATTCGGAAAAACTGACAGTTGGGCAAGACTGATTTTTTATAGGGCCAAAAAGCAATTACAGGAGGTAATAAAATGAAAATATCTTGCGAGATCATAAAAGACCTGCTCCCGTTGTACCTCGACGGGGTATGCAGTAATGATAGCAAGGCGCTGATTGAGGAACACCTTGCTGAATGCGATAACTGCAAGACCGAACTGCAAACAATGAAAGGGGATCTTTTTATAAATCACAAAGATCAAAACTTGAAAGAAGCCGAAGCAGTAAGAAAACTGTCAAGGAGATGGAAAAAAGGAATGATAAGATCTTTACTAGAAGGTGTCTTAATTACACTTTTAGTGATTGCCGCCATTGCTCTCGTTTTGTATTTGTTTATGGATATACGAGCTTTACCAAAACCCTATTGATTGAAGGATTGTAAATTGAATAATCACATTTTAACAACAAAAAGCATCAAAATGCAGTATGAAGCAAGTACCATTTTAGAAGATGTTTCTATACATGTAGAATATAGCGATATTTACGGGCTGGTTGGGAAAAACGGTTCTGGAAAAACAACCCTACTCCATATCCTTACGGGATTAATCCAGAATTTTAATTGTAATCAATTCGGTTGCTACTATGCTGATAGCCACCATATTGGGCCTCTCTGTTTTTAGAAAGTATGAGTTGTGAAAATGATAGCGGAGGTATCATATGGAAGAAAGCAAATGGATATTATGTCCTTTTTGCAATTAATTTAAAACAACCATCATATAAAACACTACTTATAGTAGGTGTTAAAGTTTTTAATATTATTGACCGAAACGGTTAATTGTGTTATTATGTTATTAACCGTTTCGGTTAATAACATTTACGAGGTGAGTCTTTTGGAGAAATTTTTAAGTTTACCCATAGAAAAGCAAAATATAATTATTGATGCCGCTCTTACATGCTTTGGAACTAACGGTTACAAAAAAGCATCTATAAGCGATATCGCTGCTGCAGCGGGGATTTCAAAAGCATTGGTATTTCATTACTTTAGCACAAAAAAGGCTTTGTATTTATACCTAATTGATTTATGCACTCGTATTATCCTGAATGAACTCTATGAAAAGTTTGATAATGCCGTTACTGATTTTTTTGACAGAATTAAGCTTGCAGCCAGCATTGAAATTTCGGTTATGAAAAAACATCCTGCCATCCTTTCTTTCTTAGACAGTGTGTATTTTGAAAATGATGATGAAGTTAAAGCGAACATAAAAGCTATTCTTGCAAATAGTGAAAGTGAAAGTTTGAGAAGCAAAATTGCTTTTGAAGGCACTGACATTTCAAAATTTAAAGATGACATTGATCCAAATCTTGTTATGAAAATACTCAATAAGCTTGTCGATGGGTATTTAAGTAAAATGCCAACTAAAGCAAGGATTGATCTTGATGCTCTATGCGAAGAAATTGATGAATGTATAAACCTATTTAAAAAAAATTTTTATAAGGAAAAATATTTATAACGTATAGTCTGATTTACTCAAAAATACTTCTCATTAATGAGAAATAAAAACGCAAAAAGAAAGGAGAATATGTATGAACTCATATGTACTTGGTTTTTGCGAAATCGATAAAACCAAGCTTGCGATGGTCGGGGGCAAAGGCGCCAACCTGGGAGAACTATCCAGGATTGAGGGAATACAAGTGCCGGAGGGCTTTTGTGTTACTACCGAAGCATATAAAGAAATTATCAGGAATAGCGAAGAGTTTAATTCACTTCTAAATCAATTATCCCCTCTAAAAGCAGACAACAGAGAAGGCATTGGTGAAATCAGCGCAAAAATCCGCAAGGTCATCGAAGGAATAACTCTTCCGAAAGGCATTGATAATGAGATTACCCGTCATCTTGCCCAACTTGGTGAAAAAAATGCCTATGCCGTACGTTCCAGCGCTACGGCAGAGGATCTGCCGACAGCCTCCTTTGCGGGACAACAGGATACGTATCTGAACATCATAGGAAAGGAAGCAATCCTCAGACACATCAGCAGGTGCTGGGCATCGCTATTTACTGACCGTGCCGTGACCTACCGCATCCAAAACAGCTTCGATCACCGTAAGGTCCATCTGTCTGTGGTTATCCAGAAGATGGTTTTCCCGGAGGCGGCAGGAATTATGTTTACAGCCGATCCTGTCAGTGCTAACAGGAAGGTACTCTCCATCGATGCAAGCTTTGGGCTCGGTGAAGCTCTGGTCTCCGGCCTAGTAAACGCGGACAACTATAAGGTGCGTGACGACAGGATCATTGATAAGAAGATATCCACAAAAGAGCTGGCGATCTATGCCTTAAAAGAAGGTGGAACGGAGGAGAAAAAAATCCAGGCTGACCGTCAGAACAGGCAGACGCTGACAGACGAGCAGATTTTGGAGCTTGAGAAAACAGGCAGACGGATTGAAGCCTATTTTGGCCGTCCGCAGGATATCGAATGGTGCCTATATGAAAATAAATTCTTTATCGTCCAGAGCCGTCCCATCACTACCTTATACCCCATACCAGACGTGCGGGATGGGAAAAACCACGTGTATATGTCGTTTGGGCACCAGCAGATGATGACAGACGCGATGAAGCCGCTGGGGCTTTCCTGCTTCCAGTACAGCGGGGGCGACGAAACGTTGATGATCCAAGCGGGAGGCAGGCTTTTCATGGATCTCTCTCACGATATGGCGTCAACTTTCGGGCGGACGCTTGCGGTCGCGGCAATGGGGAAAGTCGACCCGCTGATCGATAGCGCGCTAAAAAACTTAACGAAGCGGAAAGAGTTCATAAAATCGCTTTCGCGCGGCAAGCGGTTTCTTAGCATGGGGTCGGGGTATTTTTCGTGGGCATTGGTCACGCAGTTCATAAAAATCTACCGGTCGGGCGACGTGGGCGTAGTCCCCGCTTTGATGAGGAAAAATGAGGCAGCTATAAAGGAGCTTAAGAAAAAGTTCGCCGCACTTTCCGGCGATGAGCTTTTTACCGCAGTTGATATGGAATTAAAACAGCTTATTAAGGCGATCGGCGACCCTCAGGGTTTGGGTTCTGTCTGGACTGGGACCCTCGCGGTGAGCTGGGTCAACAAAAACGTGGAGAAATGGCTCGGCGAGAAAGGTGCTGCGGACACACTGACACAGTCCGTGCCGAACAATGTAGCGGGTGAGATGGGGCTTGAACTGCTGGATGTTTCAGACGTGGTGAGACAGTACCCGGCGGTAGCGGAATACCTAAAAACAGTTAAACCTGAGGGGGCAGACGTGTTTTTTAATGATCTTGGCAAATTGGAGGGCGGCGAGGCCGTAAGCAAAGCCATGCGGGAATTTTTAGCAAAATACGGCGTGCGCTGTTCCGGTGAGATAGACATCACAAAGCCGCGCTGGATAGAGGAGCCGTCCGCACTTGCCCCGATGATTCTGAGCAATATCGAAAACTTCACACCAGGCGCACATAAAGAGATATTTGAACAGGGACTGAAAGAAGCCGAGGAAAAGCGGCGGGAAATTCTAAGCCGCCTTTCGAAGGGCAAAGCGAAAAAAGCGGAGAAAATGATCAGCCGCATACGCAACTTCATCGGCTACCGGGAGTATCCCAAGTACGTCATGGTTTGTCGCTATTGGATAGTCAAACAGGCCCTCCTGCGGGAGGCCGAAAAGTTGGTTCAATGCGGGGTTTTCCGCAAGAGAGAGGATATTTATTATCTGTCTTTTGAGGAACTGCGGGAGGCCGCCCGGACGAAGAAATTTGATTATAACAAAATATTGAAGCGAGAAGAGGAGTTCGAAGTTTACAAAAAACTGACGCCACCGAGGCTGATGACTTCCGAAGGCGAGATAATCCCAGGCGAATACGACTCGGGAAAGGCACCAAAAGGGGCGCTCATTGGAATACCCGCGTCGTCGGGGGTTGTGGAAGGCCGCGCTCGTGTTATTCTCCGGCTAGAGGACGCCGAACTATCAAAAAGCGACATTTTAGTGACAAGATTCACAGACCCAAGCTGGACGCCGGTTTTCGTGTCCATTAGCGGATTAGTGGCGGAAGTGGGCGGCATGATGACCCATGGTTCTGTGGTTGCCAGAGAATACGGCCTGCCTGCGGTTGTAGGCGTGGAAAACGCTACCAGGCTCATTAAAGACGGACAAAAAATTCGGGTAAATGGAACGAAAGGGTATGTGGAAATCCTGAAAATCTATCTGTAGAAGAACTATGTGCAAGAATGCTTGCTCATGATGTTCCCTTTTGGAATGTTGAAGAAATTCGAAAGTGGGGGCTGCAAGCCCTGGAATCGGAAGAAATGACGGAAGGATATCCGATCATTAAAGGTTCTGATAAAGCGATTGAAAGAATAGATCATGTTATCCCTGTAGTAGGTTACCTTACTTTAAGACAGACGTCAATCAGGGATGCTACAAAGAGATGGCTAAAGAAACATGGCTTTCCCGATATACCAGTAATAACCAGACCTAACAATTTAAAGCTTGAGGAAGGAATGAAATGGAAAGCAGATACATTAGCCTATCTCTATCCTCATGTCATCGGTTCGATTGACGATACCCTTGATATTTTCAACTATCTACCAAGCAGTTATAAGGGAACCATTTTTCTGTATGGTCAAACGGATTACCCCAAAAGCGATCTGAACATTATTCCCTGTAAAACTTGGGATGACGTTTACAAGAAAGTAGTAGAACACCAGGCCGCGCTTCAGCGAACAGCAGGAAACCCTACTTAGAAACTGGCATGGGGGGCTTAATATTTTAAAACACAAGAAAGGACTGAGCTAATTTGGAGAAAAACCAGTTTATCATGAATATTCCCAATGAGGAGAGCGTGAACCTGGAAAGTTTGGTGGAGTATCAAAGGGGAAAGTTGGTTAGCCTACCGATTGCTCAATTGTCCAACATCAACATTATATTGCTTGCTATAGACCAAGGGGCCCAAGGGGAAGCGATTAATGCTCACAGCGCTCCAGGGGACGCTCTGTTACAAATCTTGGATGGCGCTGCAGAAATCACTATCGGTGAGAAAACCCTCACCGTTAAAAAAGGAGAATCTGTGGTCATGCCAGCCAATGTTCCACATGCCTTGTCAGCAAGAGAACGGTTTAAGATGCTGCTGACCTTTATCAAGTAATGAGAAACTGTATGGTAGATCCCACATTTCAGAAAGGAGGCACATTTTATAGAAAACTAGATATTAAGAATAGACAATAATTCCAACAATTCGGACGACCATCAGCACCTATGGCTATTTAGAATACCAGTTCAAGAAAAAAAAGCTGGGATCATTCAGAAATCTTTGCCGCTTAAAGTTGAAGTAGAAGTTTTTGTGTTGGCAGTATCCTGTCTTGTAAAATTTGTAGTAGTGATTTTATCATTCTCATTATTCAATGCAGAACCAATACCAGCCAATACTATTAAAATAATTATTATAGATAATACCTTATATCGCATAAAAAAATTTCTCTGGTCTTCTCCACAATGCGGACACTTTTTAGCACTCTTTGCAATATCTGCATCACAAGCTTTACATTTTACTAAATTTTTATTTTCCACTATAATTCCCTCCCCCATTTATGTACATTTTATTTAATTGTAACAATATAGTAACAGTTCGTCCATATTTAGGCATAAAAGTAAAGCCTACCAGAGATTTTTCTGGTAGGCTTGGAGAATATATTGGTTGTAAATAATAATAAACTCAGGAATGTTGACCTCATAAGTATATGATATACTATTTTACAATATATGTAAATAGGTTTTGAACATAAAGCTCTCTTTTGTTTTAAATGTAGTGAATTGGATATAATGGTTAATACCATAAGAATATTTTTATATTTTACTCATTATGTATTACCTCAATAAAAGCCCTGGTATACACCAGAGCTTTTATCTCTTTTAGGAGTAATTATATATTTGATCTCTTTCTACCAGTATAGAATAAATTAAGAACTCTTATTATTCGATAATAATTCAATCTTTTTGTCTGCCAAAATAAATCCTATTCCTGATATTAAGCTTGCTAAAGCTCCTATTATAGCAGCTATTCCTATGTTACCGCGCACAACACAACCCACTATTATTCCAGCAACTCCTACAATAATAAGAATTATTCCTATGATTTTCATTTATTTCTCTCTCCTTTCAATTATTACATATAAGTACTTCTACAATAATATGTATATTCCTGCTCAATATTCCAATTTTACATAAAAAAATAAAACCCTGGTTTCCCAGGGCAATAATTATTTATTTGTATTCCTAGCAGTACTTTGTCCACAATAAAAGCCTATAATTATCAAAAATATGTTCTGAAAACTTTCCCCTGAAATTATCCTACGTACAGCTAACACAATAAATGTAGCGATTAAAGATATAGCAATCATTTTCTTCACTTCTATAAGATTGCTTAACTTTTGCGACACATAAAACATCTCCCCTAATTATTCAAAAATATATTCCAAGTCTCCGGTCTTAACACTCCATCTAACCAAGGTGATTTTTTGTCTTTTCTAATAAGTGTACACCATTTTTGGTGCGTTCCACTTTCTTCGGCCACAATTGCTCCCTTTTTATATTTCACATCATATTCAATTCTATATATCTTTACATTTTCTCCTTTGACACCATTAATGCTTCCTTTGCCATTAGATAGATACCCTTCTTTAAAAAGTGGAGCAAAGTAAAAAGAGTCTTAGATTTCTCCAAGACTCTGAATGTGTTGTGTCTCATTATGGGAAATATTGTGTAATAATAAAATTCTGTATCATCCTTATATTAATACCTATTATTTAGGATCATCAGTACTTATGGTACGATATGTTTTAAATATTGAACCAACTCTATCCTTTAGATCAAAGTACCCTGAACCCATCATTACCGTTGGTTTAACTTTCAGAGCACTTGGTCTTCCGTTTTCCAAGCAGTCTTCATTCGCATATACTGCAACAATTTCTCCAATAAACATCGTAAAATCAAATATAGGAATTGTCTGTATTACCTTACAAAGGTAATTTACAGGACATTCTTTTATCATTGGCGCATTTCCTGTATCATCATAAAATGAATCAAAAACATTCGATTTATCTTCTTTATTACCAGAGACACACCCACAAAAATCAGTCTTATCAATAGATTCAGAGGATGGTATGTTTACACTAAAGAATCCATTTTTCACTACGCCTGAAGTCGTATAGTGGGAATTTTTCAATGAAATATAGAGTACAGGTTTCTGACTTACAACCCCATATGCACCTAGTGTGGCATAGTTTGGTTTTCCATTAACCATCGCCCCTGCTAAAATTGTAATAAATGGTCCAAAAGGGATATTTGCTATTTTCTTCTTTATCATATTCTTTCTCCAATCCAATTATTTATTTGTTGCAACAATAATAATTGTATGGATAAATTTTTAAAAAATATAGACTGTTTCTTTTCTATGAGTTATCATATAGATAGATTATGCCCAAAAATAAATGTTCTTAGCATCGCAATAAATATCTATCACGCTAAAGTTTCCATTATATTATCTAGACTTATTATCTTTCAAAATATTTGAAATCTTTACCTTCATTCGGCTTCCCAGCTACCCCTATTTGATATATCTTATCATAACCAGCATACTGATATAAGGCGTTTGGTTCATCAGTAAAAACTAGGATAGCTAGAAGGTCCTAAAATAATACCTAAATAAGTATGCGTTACTTTAATTTCTTTAATATTCTGGCTTTTATGTCCCTCTGTGTCTATCAAATAAGCTCTTACATTATTGTATACCTGATGCTTTTTATAATTAACTACTCCCATTTGGATAAAATACATTGCAATTAATATTATTAGAACAATGAAACTTTTACTGTGTCCATTAGATTCGCCTGACATTCTTTATACTCCTCTCATTTAGTTACCAATATCGTGTTTTACTACTATTAATAATACTTTAATATTACCATATTTTATATTTCAGGCAAAATAAAAAGACTACTCTTCAAAATTATATTGATATTGCTGTTTGTGCAATTTTGAAAGTTCATCAGGTAAACTTATTACTTCTTCCTTAGGATTTTTAATAGGTGTAATATTGTTCTTTAAAGCTCTGAGCCAGTCATTATATTCTATATCAGGATTTTCTGCTTTAAACTTTTTAACTGCTTCCTGGTATTTTGAATATATATCACTTTTAAGTGAATAAAAATCCTCAATGGTTCTTTGTTGTGAATATGGATTAACCAAGAATTCTTTTAATCCCGGAATTTGTTGTAAAAAACTAGCCGGTTTTTCATTTTTAACACCTAGAATAGTATCAATAGCATTTACAGCATACTTACCAAGTGCTGCAGTATATCCCTGGATTGTATTATCTATATAATCTTTAACCCTGACGTTTCTCAACAATCTACTTCCTGCCTGTGCTGCTGTTTCATCTTTTTTACGCCTAGGATAAACTATCTTATAGACTCTAGTGGCATTAAGGTCCACTAAGTATTCATTAACAAATATTTTTTGTTTTGACGTTAATTTTCCCATCAATGCCACCTCAGTTCCTATTAATCCATGGACCATTAATTTTTTGAAATAAAAAAATAAGTACCAAAATAATATTGGTACTTTGTGTGATATTAAGAGTTTTTAGTTGATGAGTATAATTATATATAATCAATAATTACCTATGCTTAATTACGGGTATTGCTTTTGGTATCATTATGGATTACCTTTAAATATATTATATTCACCAATTGTTATGATATCATTACACATATGTTAAAAGATATAAAAACAAGCACCCAGGTGACGGGTACTTACTTTTGATAATATTGTTAATCATTATCTAAAAGGAGATCAATTTAACATATAAACTTCTGTCAGTTGCATTTGAGTTTAACGTGCCCTGCAACTATAGGACACTGACGTAAATATGTATATGGTGGGAAACTAATTCATAAGCCATTCACAATACTTATTATACACAGCATTTGTTACAATCCAATGTCCTATGTAATAACTATTTGTAAATAATATAAAAGTAGACACTGCATTAACAGTGCCTATTTTCAATGTTCTTTTATTTTAAAGATGCAGTAAAAACATAACTTATAGTGGTTGCATCTATATTTAATGTGCCCTGCAACCATGGACACAGCCTTATGTATCCTCAATGCCCAGAGGATGGTATGTATGTCTTATTATGTATTATATACATCAATTGTTACGATATTATTTTGTACAGGTTAAATAAATATTTACACATATCAAAAGGCATTTGAACTTAATCAAATGCCTTTCACAATATGTAGTATAATTTTTATTTGTGGTTTCCCACATTGGTAGCTATATTTAAAAGCTATAGCCAAACCTGTATAATTTAAAAAGAACAATTCTATATTTGATAACGTTATTAAAATTAAAAATCAATTCTTTGTTCTTAGAACTAATCTCCAAAACTCCATCTTCCGTTATCGTGACCATCGGAGCAATAGACTTTACGCCGGCATCATAACCACACTCGAAAAGCTCAATTGTTGATTCTGCTACGCCTTTACTTTTGGGCTTCCCCCATACATCCTCTTTAATATTATCCTAATATATAGTACTATTTCTTTTAAGTAAAAGCAAGACTCCATTTAACCCTGGAACCAGAGGTATATTTTAATGTAAAATTGACTTGACATTTAAAGTAAAGTTTACTATACTTTAAATTGTAAAGTTTACTATACTTTTTATAAGGAGTGAATTATGAAAAATTATATTAAAGATTTACGCAAGAAAAAACGTATGACACAAGAAGAACTTTCTGAACTCTGTAAAGTTACCAGACAGACAATAATTTCCCTCGAAAGTGGGAAATATAATCCATCAATTTTTCTTGCCTATAAAATAGCCAAAATATTCGGATTATCAATTGAAGAAGTATTTATTTTTGAGGAGGAATAACCCATGAATTATGCTAAAAAACAGTTTGTATTTTTTATTGTATATACCGTTATTGATATTGTTGCATTTACAGTTGCTCTATTTCATAATTTTGCCTATGACTACAGCAATGGACTTATTTATGGCATAGCTGGAGCGTGTACAGCCACTGGAATACTAGGTACTATTTCTAGCATTAGACTAATAAACAACCCCAAAAAAGCAGAACGAATCGAAATCGCTAAAAATGAAGAACGCACTCAATTAATAAGAATGAAATCTCACTCATCTGCCTATACCATAATAATTTTTCTTGAATCAATAACAACTATCATACTAGGATTTTTAAGGTTAAAAGAAGCTTCTATAACTATTGCCACCATTCTAATTGCACAGATTATTATAACTATAATTTTCTTATCCTATTATAGTAAAAAATATTAGTCAACAAAAATATACTGCTTTTCGTAACAATTAGATAAAACAGTATATTTTTAATCAACCTATACCTCCTTTTCGTGACAGCTCTTTGAGACATATTAAACTTCATCCCCACCTGCCTATCTCCTTATTTTTATACACAAGAAAAGAGCCCTAGTAAAGCGGGAGGCACTGAAACACCTAGGTTTTTCAGTAGCCTCCTGCTTTACTAGACAACTTTTTGGATTAACTATGATTATTTTTACTACAATTGTACTACATTTTAATAATTCTTATCTAAACTAAAATTCCTTAAAGCCTTAATTTAAGCCATTTTTGGAGTTTAACACATCTTAATAAACACTATGGCGGAGAAGAAGGGATTTGAACCCTTGCGCCAGGGAACTCCCGACCTACCGCATTTCGAGTGCGGACCCTTCAACCACTTGGGTACTTCTCCAGATTATAAACTTATTTTAGCACCTCGGACAGAACTTGGATAGAACAACTCATAAATCTGTCCTGATTCAGACTCCAAAGGCAGCAATTAGCTGATACCCCCATCTTCTTCAAAGTAGATAATAAATATGCTATACCCCTGATAAGTTCTTCTATCTTCTATTTTTAAAAAATTTTTTTAACATATTGCTACACTCATTATTATATAGCCATTGAATATCTATCCAATGATTTAGAAAGTTATTTTGCAGTATATTAACTACGGAACCACAGGCACCCATGACAGGATCAAATGTTCCTATATATAACCTACTTATTCTACACTGCAATATAGCTCCTGCACACATAGGACAGGGTTCTAATGTAACATACATGCTGCAATCTTTCAATCTCCAATTTTTAACCACTTTTGAAGCACTTCTTATAGCAAGTATTTCTGCATGAGCTGTACTATCTTTCAATGTTTCTTTTAAGTTATAAGCTCTTGATATTATATTATTATTTTTTACTACCACAGCTCCTACCGGAACTTCTCCTAATTGTAATGCCATTTCAGCTTGTTTTATAGCCTCAAACATAAAACCATCCATAAATACCTCTGAAAATTAATAATTTAAAATTAATACAAATTACTTTTATGATAAATGTACATATAAATTACTAACATTAAATAAAATATAAAATAAAAGCATAATCCTTTATAAAATAAATATCTTGTAAATTCACCATTTACAAGACTTATGGTGCGCCCGAGAGGAATCGAACCCCCGGCACGCGGTTTAGGAAACCGCTGCTCTATCCTACTGAGCTACGAGCGCATATTTATGTACAATTGCTACCTTAATATTTTATTATAGTTTATAATAATTGTCAATTTCTTTTTGCTCTTGTATAATAAATATTAAAATAGATATTTCATATTCTAATTATTTTAATATATCATTTATAAAAATGTATATATTTGCCCCTAAAATTAAAAATATTATAAAGGAGGATTTTACATGATCAATGAATTAAAAAAATTATTTTTAGCAGGAATTGGTTCTGCTGCATACACTTATGAAAAAGCATCAAAACTAATCCAAGAAATGGTTCAAAAAGGAAGAATAACGGTTGATGAAGGAAAACAGTTGTCCGAAGAACTAAAAAAAACTGCCATAGCTAAAAAAGAACAAATAAAACCTCTAAATAAAACTCAACTCACATCCATATTAGATAGTATGAATTTTGCAACGAAAGATGATATATCAAAAATAAATGAAAGATTAGATAAACTTGAAAGTAAAATAAATAATGATAACTAAAGCCTTTGGCTTTAGTTATTAAATATATTTATGAATAAGAAATCTGCAAAAAGATTTAAAGAGATATTGAAAGTACTAACTAAATATGGTTTTAAATTTTTAATAGACAATAAAAGCACTAGAGACAAAAAATCTCCCGAAAACCTTAGAAAAGCATTTGAAACTTTAGGGCCTACATTTATAAAGATAGGCCAAATCCTAAG
This sequence comes from Clostridium kluyveri DSM 555, assembly GCF_000016505.1. Lineage (NCBI taxonomy): Bacteria > Bacillati > Bacillota > Clostridia > Eubacteriales > Clostridiaceae > Clostridium > Clostridium kluyveri. The sequence goes on along the minus strand of NC_009706.1, from coordinate 54,203 downwards.
CTCACGACCGGACATACTACCTTTAAAATATATTGAAGAACTTTCAAAGCTTCAAGATGAAGTATTTCCTGAAAAATATGAACATATAGACAAAGTATTTTTTAATGAGTTTAATAAAAATATAAAGGATTGTTTTTTATATTTTGAGAAAACTCCCCTGGCTTCTGGCTCTATAGCCCAAGTACATAATGCTATTTTAATGGATGGAAGAAAAGTTATTGTAAAAATACAAAGGCCTGAAATAAAAGAAAAAATAGAAACTGATATAAATCTATTATATAAAATTATAAAACTTAGTAGAAATAAATTTAAAAATGTTTTAATAGATCCTGAAGAAGCTTTAGATGAATTACTGTTCTCCACCGAACGAGAACTAAATTTTAAATTAGAATATGAAAATATGGTAAAATTCAAAGAACTAAATAAAAATATTAACTTTTGTTATGTACCTTATGTAGTAAAATCTCTCTCCGGAACTAAAGTATTGACAATGGAAAAAATTCACGGATTTAAAATAAATGATATGGCCAAATTAAGGCAAAAAAAGTACGATTTACAAGATTTAGGTGAAAAACTCGCATTATTTTTCTTTAAACAAGTATTTACTGATGGATTTTTTCACGGTGATCCCCATGCTGGTAATTTAATGATACTTGATAAAAAAATATGTTTTATAGACTTTGGTATAGTGGGTATAATTTCGCCTGGACTTAAATCACTTTTAAACGAAGTTATTATAGCTATAGTGCAAAAAGATATAGATAAGCTTGTATTCTCAATTATATCCTTAGGCGTAAAAAAAGAACTCATAGATAGAAATAAACTATATGAAGATATAGAAATGTTCTTAGTAAATTACTTATCTACATCACTTAAAAATATAAAAATTTCAGTATTGATGACAGAAATTTTTAAGTGTGCAAAAAATAACAATATAGTTTTGCCCAAGGATTTAATATTACTAGTAAAAAGTCTAATAATAATAGAAGGTTTAATAACAGAAATTTCACCTGAAATTAACATTTTAGACGTGGCTATACCTTTTTTAAAACAAAATAACAGATTCTATTATTTTGAAGGAATAAATTTAGAGGATATACTTATAAACTCTTATAGTTTTACTAAAAATTTTTCAAAACTTCCAATGAAAACTGTTGAATTAATAGATGGTATACTAAATGGAAGAGCTAAAATTCAGCTAAAATTCAATAAAATTGATGACTCTATAAATCAATTAAATAGAATGGTAAATAGATTATCAATTTCTCTTATAGTATGTTCTATGATTATAAGTTCTTCTTTGATATTAAATCTAAATATAGGTCCTAAAATTTACAATATACCTTTAATCGGTATTGTAGATTTCATACTTTTTATATTTATTGGTATTACACTTATAATTTCCATACTAAAATCAGGTAAACTTTAAAGGAGATTAAATCACTCTCCTTTTTTTATCCCATCTAAAATATGACTCATAAGATTTTCTATCATGTCATCTAAATCCTTTTTATCCTCATTTAATAATTCATAAACCGCAACAGAGCAAATGGTTCCAAATAAAGTATAAGCCAAAAATAATGAATCACATTTTTTTATACTGCCTTCTTTCATACATTGTTTCAGATAGTTTTGTATATAAATTATATAGGACCTTATATACTCTCTCAACTCCAGCTGTCTTATTTCCTGTCCCCAAAGTTGACTCATCACTACCTTAATGAAATCTCTATTTTCATAAACCAGTCCCCATTGAGCCTTACATAGAATCTTTATCTTATCTAAAGCATTTTTTTCCTTTTTAGAATCAATTTCTATTTTTTCTATAAGTACATTCATTCCCTTTTCTACTATATATTTAAATATCTCTTCTTTGCTTTTAAAATGATAATATAATGTTCCCTTTGCTACACTGGCATCTGCAGCTATTGCATCCATAGTTGCTCCATTGTATCCATTTTTTGAAAAAATTTTTATAGCAGATTCGAAAATTATCCTCTTTGTATTATTCACGAAGACCACCCCAGGTTTCTATTATTAATTATCGACCGGTGAGTCAATTATATACAACTTTATTATACTTATGTTACTAAAACAACTCAATAACTTTTTAAACATTAGCTGTATAAACTATTTATACATAATACTTATAATGCTAAAATAAATTATAAAGGATTTAAAATGGAAATTAGAACAATTCCAAAGGCAGGTTAAAAATGATTAAATATTTTAATAGAAAAACAAAACAATATGAAATTGAACAAGTGGCAGGTGAAAAATACTTAAAATGGACCTATTGCTCTCCTATTGGAATGAAACTTTTAGAACTTATAATTAAGAAAAAAATATTTTCTAAATTATATGGATATTTTTGTAATAGCAGATACAGTAAAAAAAATATTTATCCCTTCATAAAAAACTTTAATATAAATATGGATGATTATATAGAACAAACAGATAATTTTAAATGTTTCAATGATTTTTTTTCACGAGCCCTTAAAAATAACTCCAGATCTATTGATAGGGATGAAAAAGTTTTAATATCTCCTGGAGATGGAAGATTACAAGTATATGAAAATATAGATTTAAACAAAATCGTTCAAATCAAGGGCTTTACATATAGTTTATATAATCTTATAAATGATATTGAAATTGCTAAAAGATTCTACAAAGGCACCTGCTTAATATTAAGACTTTGCCCAACTGATTATCACAGATTTCACTTTATAGATTATGGAATATGTGATTTTACTCATAAAATTAAAGGAAATTACTATTCTGTAAATCCAATTGCTTTAAGAAACATTTCTAATATCTTCTGTAGAAATAAGAGAGAGTGGAGCATTTTTCATTCAAAAAACTTTGGAGATATACTTTATGTAGAAGTAGGTGCCACCTGTGTAGGAAGTATAGTACAGACATACTTTCCGGGAAAACATGTATCAAAAGGAGATGAAAAAGGTTATTTTAAATTTGGCGGCTCTACAATTATCTTATTTTTTGAACAAAATAAAATAAGAATTCATAAAGACTTATTGGAACAGTCAAATATGGGCTATGAAACTAAAGTACTTATGGGCGAGAGTATTGGTATTAAATACCAATAAAGATAAGATTATACTTTAATAAGGGGTGATTTATAATTTATGGAATCTAATTTTAATATTAATAATTCTATTATTCGATTTGAACATGTATATGAACAAAACATTATGGTAGAAGAAGTAAGGAAGCTTTTTTTAGAATACGTTCAATCACTTAAAATAGATCTATACTTTCAGAATTTCGAAACAGAGATTAAAGTACTGCCGGGAAAATACGGACCACCTTGCGGAATTTTAATATTAGCACTGGTTGATGATAAAGCAGCAGGTACTATTGCACTCCGCAAAATTTCTGAAAATATATGTGAAATGAAAAGATTGTACGTTAGAGATACTTATAGAAAATTAGGTATTGGAAAAAAACTTGTTAATATAATAATTCAAGAAGCCTTAAGACTTAATTATAGTTACATGAGACTGGATACTCTTGAAGCGATGAAAAAGGCTCAGGATTTATATGTATCCTTTGGTTTCCATGATATTGAACCATATGTATATAATCCAATAAAAGGCACAAGATTTATGGAATTGAAGTTAAAAGATTAAAACCAAAAATATGAAAGTAAAATAATCTATGTAATCTTTCAATTTATATAATTTAAAATTGAAAGATTAAGATTATTTTACAAGTGATTTATTAATTTATGATATTTGTCCCGAACGATTAATTGCTGCAATTAAAGCTTGAATAGAAGATTTTATAATGTCTGGGTCGACCCCTACCCCCCAATACAATTTATCATGACAAGTAATTCCTACATAAGATATAGCTTTTGAAGAAGAACCTTTTTCTAAGGCATGTTCTTCATAACAGGATATTTCATAATCCACAGAAAAATATTGCTTTAAGGCATTGCTGACGGCGTCCAATCTTCCATTTCCCTTGCCATTTAGTACTTTATGCTGCTTATTATATTCAATTGTAACTTCTGCAATTATACCATCTTGCTGCTTAAAGTGACATTCATCTATTCTGAAAATGTGACTGGTTCCCATATATTCTGATTCAAACACTTCATAGATCCATTCTGGAGTTAACTCTTTATGCTGGGCGTCGGAAATTGATTTGGATATATAACCCATTTCCTCCTTCATCTTTTCAGGTAATTGAATGCCAAAATTCTGTTTAAGAATATAGCTCACACCACCTTTTCCAGATTGACTGTTAAAGCGTATCACATCTGAGTCATATTTTCTTCCTACATCTTTAGGATCAATAGGTAAATAAGGTACTGTCCAATGCCTGCAATCTTTTTCTTCACGCCAGCTCATACCTTTTGCAATGGCGTCCTGATGGGAGCCAGAAAAAGCTGTGAATACCAGTGAACCAGCATAAGGTTGTCTCTCATGTACACTCATTTTGGTGAGTTTTTCATATTTATTACAAATATTTGGTATATCGCTAAAATCTAAGTTAGGATCAACGCCGTGAGAATAAAGATTCATAGCAACTGTAATAATATCTACATTACCTGTCCTTTCTCCGTTTCCAAATAAGGTTCCTTCAATTCGATCTGCACCTGCCAATAATCCAAGTTCTGCATCACAAACTCCACAGCCCCTATCATTATGAGGATGTAAGGATAAAATAACATTTTCTCTATATTTTAAATTATTATTTATATATTCCACTTGACTAGCAAATACATGAGGCATAGCATTTTCAACAGTTGTAGGGATATTGATAACTACTTTATGTCCACAACCTGGCTGCCAAATATCAAGTATATTATTGCACACATCAAGTGCATAATCTACTTCAGTCCCAGGAAAACTTTCAGGACTGTATTGAAAAGAAAAATTACCCTCTGTATCCAATGATAATTCTTTTAATAATTTAGCTCCTTCTATAGCTAATTGTTTAACTTCTTCTTTTGTTTTTTTAAATACTTGCTCCCTTTGTGCAACAGAAGTGGAATTATACAAGTGAACAATTGCTTTAGGAGCACCTTTTATGGCATCAAAGGTTTTTCTTATAATATGCTCTCTTGCTTGCGTCAGAACTTGTATTGTCACATCTTCTGGAATCATATTTTTCTCAATAATTGTTCTCAAAAATTGATATTCTGTTTCAGATGCCGCTGGAAATCCAACTTCAATTTCCTTAAACCCTATTTTTAATAACATTTGAAAAAATTCAAGTTTTTCTTCTAAATCCATAGGTTCTATTAATGCCTGATTGCCATCCCGTAAATCTACACTGCACCATATAGGTGCTTTATCAATGTAATCTTTATTCACCCAATTTGTTGATGGTACTGGTGGTAAAAAATAATTTTTTTTATATTTTTTATAATTGTGCATATTCCTTCTCTCCTTTTTCATAGTAATAAAAAAATCTTTCGTCTTCTGCCAATACTGCAGTTAGAGACGAAAGATTAAATCTTCGCTGTACCACTCCAATTTATAAATTCAAGTTTATATTTTAAAGACACAAGTTAAATAAATTTTATGTCTTTCCCTTATAACAGAGGGTTTCTGTCTATATCTACTTTTCAGAAGTCGCATATAGCCTAGTTCTGAATTTTAAATAGAAGTTTCCAAGGTGAGTTCCATATATTCCTCATACTGTTTCACATCAGCCAACAGCTTTCTAAAATTTAGACTATAAGTACTATTCCTTTTCATATCCTTTATCCTATTATCATGTTGTATTTATTTTACATTATTTAGTCTTCCTTATCAAGAGAATTTTATTGTTCTTACATGATAATTTATAATTACGGAATAAATGATATTTTTTAAGTTAAAATAAGTATATGTCTAAATATAAATGGAAGGTGTTATGCTAATATGGATGATAAATTGCTAAGAAATCTAAAATACAAATTAGAATCACAAAAGAATGAAGCGTATAATTTATTAAAACAAATGGGAAAAAATGAAACCATAAAATCCAATACTGAAATGTCTGCGGAATTATCTTTTTATGACAATCACCCTGCAGATAGCGCCAGCAGTATATATGATAAGGAAAGAGGAATAGCTTTCGAAAAAAATGAAAAAATTATTATAAGAAAAATAGAAGATGCTTTAAAAAACATAGAAAATGGCACCTATGGTATATGCAAAAAATGCGGAAAAAATATAAACGAAAATAGGTTAGAATCTATTCCCTACACTGAGTATTGTATTGACTGTCAAAGAACTATTGATAATATAAAACCTGCTGAAAAAAGAAATAGGCCTGCAGAAGAAGAAGTTATTAAACATACCCTTGATCTGGGATATGATAGTCAGACAGAATTTGATGCAGAGGATAGTTACCAATCTGTAGGAAAATTTAATAGAAGAAAAAATATAATTGAAGAATATGAGGATGAAGATGAAGAATATGTTGAGCCTATAGAAAGAATAAGTAACGAACAGTATAAAAATCAATTATACTAGAACTTAGAGAAATTTTAAGGTATATTAAATATAGTATATAAAATTGATTGTTATAAGGAGAATATATGGATTCATATGAAAGTAAAGTTTTAAAAGAATTATTAGCTTGGCAGAAAAAGATGACTAAAAATGCCGGTTTCACAAATAATTTTACCAAGGGTATCCAGAAAAAATTAAATAGCATTGTCCCTGAAAAAGCCAACATTATAATTACTGGCTCCATAAAAAACATGGTAAAGGGGGTAATATTCACTTGCAAATATATCTCAAAAAATCCACTTCACAGTTTAAATCTAAAGAATAGGGAAAGTATAGCAAGGGAAAAAATAGAATCTTACAGAAAAGCTGCGATGTTAAGCGGAGCAGGAACCGGAGCAGGAGGTATTCTTTTAAGCTTAGCAGATTTCCCTATTCTTTTAAGCTTAAAGATAAAATTTTTATTTGATATAGCAGGTATTTACGGCTTTGATTTAAAGAATTATAAAGAAAGGTTATATATTTTATATATATTTCAAATAGCATTCTCAAGTCAAAAGAGAAGAAATGAAATTTATAACATTATGTCTCATTGGAATGATCATTCTAAATCTCTTCCAATGAATAAAGATGATTTTGATTGGAGGACTTTCCAGCAGGAATATAGAGACTATATAGATATTGCAAAGATGCTTCAAATGGTACCTGGAATTGGTGCAGTAGTTGGTGCTTATGCTAATTACAAGCTTATGGATAAATTGGGGAACACCAGTATGAATGCATATAGACTTAGAATTTTAGACAACATTAAAAATTAATAAAATACAGCTTATATACACGCATAATTAAATTTTTATTACGATTTTATGACTATGATAATATATTGAACTGATTAATTAATTCGATATGTCGAACTATCACCTTACAAATTTAGTAGATTAAAGTTAATTATTAAAAATTAATTGAAAAGTGTAACTTTCTTCTGTATAATTGACTGTATTATATATTTATATGATTTAGGTAAAAATTATTATACAGAAACTTAATTTTATTGATTGCATTAATATTCCTTAATGTGTATTTTTATTTGTTTTAAAGGTTAATATTAACGTAGATCAGCACTTTTCAGTATATTAAAATTAAAACTTTATTATTATAGGTAGAGCTATAAATTAATAATTTTGTGAGGTAATATATTATGGATAATATGGATTTAGAGAAATTTGAACAAGATCTATCTAAAAAGTTAAGGAATTCTATTGATCCTGAGTTATATAACAAATACCAGGTTAAACGTGGTCTTAGGGACGCAGATGGCAGGGGAGTACTGGTGGGATTAACAGAAATTGGAGAAGTACATTCATACATTATAGATGAAAATGAAGTTATCCCCATTCCAGGTACCTTAATGTATAGAGGTATCAATATACAGTATATAGTAAATGGTTTCTTAAAAGATGATCGTTTTGGTTTTGAAGAAGTTTGTTATTTGTTGCTTTTTGGAGAACTACCTAATAAGAAGGAACTTAATCAGTTTACAGAACTTGTTTCAAAGTATAGAAATTTACCTGAAGATTTTGTTCGGGATATGATATTAAAAATGCCAAGTAAAAATATAATGAATTCAATGGCAAGAAGTGTACTGGCTCTTTACAGTATTGATGATAACGCTGATAATACTTCCATAGATAATGTATTGAAACAATGTATTAGACTCATAGCTTGTTTCCCTCTAATTGGTGTTTATGGATATCATGCCTTTTCCCATTATCATAAAAATAAGAGTCTTATTATTCACAGCCCTGAACCACATCTGAGTACAGCTGAAAATATTTTACATATGCTTAGAAATGACTGTAAATATACTAAGCTTGAAGCCATGCTCCTAGATCTTGCATTGGTACTTCATGCTGAACATGGAGGAGGCAACAATTCCTCTTTTGTTACCCACGTTGTAACATCTGCAGGTTCAGATACTTATTCAGTAATTGCAGCAGCTCTTGGTTCTTTAAAAGGTCCAAGACATGGAGGTGCAAATCTCAAAGTAGTTGAAATGTTTAATGACATGAAGGAAAATTTGAAGGACTGGAGTGATGATGAAGAAGTTGAAAATTATCTTGCTAAATTACTTAACAAGGAAGCATTTGATAAATCTGGTCTCATTTATGGGATAGGACATGCTGTATATTCCATTTCAGATCCAAGAGCAGTTATTTTTAAAAAATATGTAAAAAAGCTTGCTAAAGAAAAAGGCTTAGAAGATGAATATAATCTTTATGCAAAAGTGGAAAAACTTGCATCTAAACTAATGAAGAACCTATCAAAAGTCAATAAAGATGTCAGTGCAAATGTTGATTTTTATTCCGGTTTTGTATATAGAATGCTTGATATACCAATTGAAATGTATACACCTATTTTTGCTATTTCAAGAATAGTAGGTTGGAGTGCACATCGTATTGAAGAAATCGTGAACAATGGTAAAATTGTCAGACCTGCTTTTAAATGTGTTTCTAGAAGAAGGAATTATATTTCTTTAGAAAATAGATAGGCCATTTATCTTGTGCCTTAATTTAAGAAAATTGTAAGCATAAAATTAGATTTAATTTTTACTTACAATTTTTTATTTTTTTATCCAATGAATCTAAAGTATATTTATATATTAACAATAAATAATAATTATTACATAAATATGAATTATATATAAATAATTTAGGAATAAAAGAAGTGTAAAATGCTAATTTATCTAATAACTGTAAGATATCTCATCATATATTCTTTTTACTCTAATTATTTTCTTATAATAAGGAATTACTATTTAGTACTTGATTTACTATTATTTTACATATATAATAGTACTTGTCCTAAGGTAAAAACTTAGAGAAAAAAATAAGCATTTGATTTAATTCCAGATGCTTATTTTTTATTTCTGTCATAAATGATGAATAACTAAAAATATAAAGTAGGGTCTATTTTATTATTTAAGTTATGATATTTTATGTTCCTCCTCTTTATTATTTGTACATATCATATTTTTTAAAGCATTTAAAGGAGGAGATATCCACTTTTGTTTATGATATATCATTTTAGCACATATGGAAATATCACAATTTTCTATAGTCAAAATGGCAAGTTCACCTTTATTAATTTCCCGTTGAACTGCAATTTTAGGTAACAGAGAAATTCCAAGTCCTATTTTTACACATTGTTTTATAGCCTCCAAACTACTAAGTTCCATAATGGTATCTATTTTTATGCCATTTTCTTTTAATAATTCTTCTAATTCCACACGATAGCAGCATTCAGCTTCTGGAAGAATAAAAGACTGATTCTCAAGTTCATGTATCTTTATTCTATTTAAATTAACAAGGGGATGATCAGGTGCTGCAACAAAAACTGTAGAATCCTTTAAAATATTAATTTGAGAAATATATTCATGCTGTGATTGATCATGAAGACTAAAAGCCACATCAATCATATTATGAGATAACATTTTAGGAAATTCAACACAATCGTCCATCCTAAGTGTTACTTTAACATCTGGATATATAATACGATATTCTTTGAGTATAGGAGGAAGCCAGAAAACGGAAAGGGTTTCAGCAGCTCCTATTCTAAGTAATCCAGAAATTTTTTCATTTTTGTTAAATAGCCCTTGAATTTCCTTTTCATCTTGAATGATTTTTTCGGCTAAGGAAATTAACTTTTTCCCATTTTCATTTAGAAACACTTTTCTTCCAAGACGTTCAAAAAGTTTTGTACCAAGTTCTTTTTCTAAACTACGTATATGATCAGAAACAGAGGATTGAGAGTAATTAAGTTCTTCTCCAGCTTCTCTGAAATTTAACAATTTAGCAACAGTAATAAATGTCTGAAGTTGTTTAATATCCATTAAATCACATCCAATCGTAAAAACAGATTAAATTAATTAAAATAATCGACTTATCACCATACATATTTTATGCTACATTAGAAATAAGAGGATTTCAAGTACAACAATCTTTTATATTTATAACTATGAACTATTTATTTAAAATTTTTATAGTTTGGATTTTAAGTCTGCATTATTAAAGTAATTATTTTGTATTTTTACACGTAATTATAAATTATAGATATATTACACTATACACTTTGATATGGATATTAATTGTCTTTTATGCCCTTTTTACATTGAATTCATTGAATATTTTAGGAGGTAGAATTGCTTTTTATGTACAAAACTAGTTTATTATCTGTAACCATAAGTAATTAATGTTACATTGAAATATAATAAAATGCATATTTTAAGGGGGAATTTTTATGAAAAAATTTTTAAGTACCATAGGCATTATATTAGTTGTAGTTGCAGCTTTATATTTAATGTATATTATTCAATAATATTTATTATAAATATAAAAACGTTTAATATATACGGCATTAATAATATTTCATATTTTTAAAGATAAATAATATAATAACAAAACATAAGATATAAAATCAATATAATAAAACTACCTCCTAATAAAAATATAAATTTTTAAGACATTTAAATTCACAGGAATATTTTCAAAAAAATAGGAAAGCCTAAGATAATAAAACTTATTTTAGTGGTTCCTATTTTTTATATTTAATTATAATATTATAGTTATATTAAACATTTAATTTTAAGTAATTATTAAGGTTCATATAATATTTTTATAATAATATTATAAACTATGGAGATAGCTATGATATTGGAGTTATTATTAAAAAAAGAAAAATTTATAAAATATGCCATTTCAGGAACAATAAATACATTAATAACATTACTTATTTATAATATTCTCATACAAATTGGTGTTAATTATATGATATCAAATGTTATAGCGTATTTTCTTGGAATTATAAATGGATTTATACTGGATAAAATTTGGGTATTTAAGTCTAATAAGAAGATTGTCATATTATTTAGTAAATTTATTATTGTGAATATAATTTCTCTCTTGTTTAATTCTATAATATTATTTACACTAGTAAATAATATTGGCTTAGATAGCGTGCTTTCACAGTTAATATCAACCATTTCTACAGGTATGTTTAATTACATAATGAATAAAGTATGGACATTTTCTTAAATACTTGTGTAAATCAACGGAGTGAGATGCGTATATATGTCTATAAATCAATATAAAAGATATCTTTTAAAAGAATGTGATAATATTGATGAATTTTGGAAGGAGCTATGTCCTGAGAGGCCTTTAGGAAATAAAAGAGGAAGATTTATTTACAGAGGTCAAAGAGATGATACATGGCCTTTAGTTCCTAGTATATTGAGAATTAATAAAAAAATCAATCATAAAATCCACATAAAATGTGAAGAGCAAGTACATAATGAACTTATGATATTAAATTATTTTGTGGATCAGTGTGATTCTATAGGAATCAGTATTATAAATGATTCTCTGGAATTTCGAAAAAGGTATCTAGATTTTAAAGTAGGAGATGGCAATGATAAATCTTTTATTGATCCATCAAATTGGCCCAGTGAGGAATTATTAGAATTAATGGCATTAGCACAGCATTGTGGAGTACCAACCAGTCTTATTGACTGGTCAAAACGTTCATATATAGCTGCATATTTTGCTGCTTCATCAGCCTTGAAACATTATGAGGAAAATAATGATAAAAAATTAGCAGTATGGGCTTTAGATATAGAAAAGATTAAGTTATACAAGAATATTAAATTAATTAAAGTTCCAGGTTCAACTAGCAACAATCTTGCTGCTCAGTCTGGTCTATTTACCTTTCTAAAACAACCGGGTAAAATGGGGGATATATTTTCTCCCAAATTTCTAGAAAATGAGTTTGAAAATACACCAGATACACCTTTGTGGAAAATAACGCTTCCTGTTAAATATTCTGTGGAGATACTGAAGCTATGTAAATTATATGGTATTTCAGGTGCAACCTTATTTCCTAATTATAATGGTGTTTCGCGTTCTGTTTTTGACTATATAAATACTATTTTAATCAAGTGAACCTAAAATTTATCCAAGGATACAAAGCAGTGTATATTTCTCTTTCAAGGAGCTTTAGTGTAAAATATCAGCGAATTTAAGTCCTGAATAAATACTAATAGGTTAATTAAAATATCTACTTTTGAAATTTCACAATAATATTTACTACCTCAGAGGTTGAACCTATTCGTATAGGAGGTCCCCATGTGCCAGCACCACAGGATACTACAACCTGTAATCTTCCCGTTCTCAGATATCCATAATGAACTTTAAAAAGCTTATTTGTTATAAAATTAAAAGGGAAAAATTGTCCCTTGTGAGTGTGACCAGATAACTGTAAATCGATTCCAGCATCCTCTGCTTCAGGAATATCTATTGGTTGATGATCTAACATAATTATTGGTAATTTACTGTTTATCCTTTCCACAATGTTTGATAATTTTATTCGTTTTTGTTTACTTATCATTTCATAAGACTTATCTTCACGTCCAATGATATAAAAGCTGTGTGCTATCTCTACCACACTATCTCTAAGTACATTAATCTTTGACTCATTAAGTTTATCTATCATATATGATAAATCTCCATTTAAGTAGTCGTGGTTTCCCAAGCAGGCATATACACCATATTTACTGTTGATTTTATGAAAATCATCCATCATTTTATATTCCACAAAAGGTATTATATCATCCAGTATATCTCCTACAATAAAAACAATATCTGGATTTAAATTGTTTATAACATTGATTATTTTGTTCTGTCTTTTGTCATCTATGTTACTAATATGTATATCAGATATCATAACTATATTAAGTTCTTTCAAAATAGTTTCATTTTTAGGTATATTTACATTATATGTTTTTATTTTAAGCTTTTTAGCATTAAATGTGCCATATATAAGTAAAGTTATTGTTACTATAACAACACATATTATAAATAAATTACTGAAAACAAAGTTAGCACTAATTAGATTTTTAGAAAAATGTATGATCTTATTTAAAAAAACAATAATATTAAAGATTATAATGAATATTATAAAGTAAGATAAAGCGGCCAGCCAATAGTAACCCAGAACATAAAAACTGCTTCGGAGAAAATAGGGTAGAAACTTATTTGCAGTAATCCCAATAATTACACATATAACTATAATAGAAAAAAATATCCAATAGATATTTTGATTGAAAAAAGATATATTCATACTAAGGAGATGCCACCCCAAAAGTCCTATATAATAATTCAAAGCTCCAAATAATAGTATGAATACACTTGTTAATACATAATAAGTCAGTTTAATACACCCACTCTCAAAAATATTTAATATGTTTGATTTATATTAAACTCTAAGCCTGTAACCTGCCCCCCACACTGTTTCTATGTATTGAGGCTTAGACGGATAAGGTTCTATCTTTTCACGTATCCTTCTTATATGTACTGTAACTGTGGCATTATCTCCCATAGAGCCAAGACCCCATATTTTTTCAAAAAGTTCTTCTCTATTGAATACTCTGTTGGGATTTTCCGCCATATAAAGTAAAATATCAAACTCTTTTTGGGCCAAAGTAATTTCCTTGCCATTTACAAAAACCTGTCTGGAATCCTTTAGTATTTCTAGTCCTCTTATTATTAATTTATTATGCTTTAAATTAAATTTACTTTTTATTCTTTCATAATTTTGAATATGTGATTTAACCCTTGCCACTAGTTCACCAGGACTAAAAGGCTTTGTAATATAATCATCTGCTCCTAAAGTGAATCCCTTAATTTTATCAATTTCCTCTTTTTTAGCAGAAACTAAAAGTACAGGAATGTCCTTCTTATCTTGTATACTACGCAAAATACTATAACCATTAATTTTAGGAAGCATTATATCTAGAATCAATAAATCAAATTTATTATTATTTAACGTATTTAGTCCTTTTACTCCTTCTGTACATATGGTAACTTCGAATCCTTCTAATTCAAGATAATCCTTTTGAAGTTCTGCTATACTTAAATCATCTTCAATTATTAAAATCTTTCTCATAAATAACCTCTTTCATATATTTGGTATTATATATTTAATTTGTTTTTTATATTGATTAAAGGAAAGATTGTCCTGATATAAATCTCTTAACTAACTTTTCCAATAGATATTAGTATACTTGTTCCTTTGAGTTCATTAGATACAGCCCATATCTTACCATTATGGCCTTCTACAATTTGTTTTGATATTGCAAGACCTAAACCACTTCCTGAAGCATTGCTTCTTGAAGAATCTCCTCTATAGAATTTATTAAATATTTTATTTACATCATTTTCATTAATGCCACATCCATTATCTTTTATCTCAATTATTATACTTGAAGCAGTTTCTCTGAGAAATATAATTATTTTTCCTTCTTCTTTATCCATGTATTTTCTGGAGTTATCAATTATATTTAATATAACCCTCATGAACCTCTCTTTATCTATCATAACATATTTTGAATTTTTCAAGTGATTTTGTAAGTTTATTTTTATGTTAAATTTATTAAGTTCTGGTTCATTTTCAAGAATACAGTAATTAAAATAATCCACAATATCTGTCCTTTCGTAGTTGAAGGGAATCTGTTTTAAATTTAACTTAGAATATAAAAGCAAATCATCTATCATATTGTCAATTTGTATTGTTTTTTTATGTATGGTTTTTAAATAATGTTCTAGTTTTTCAGGAGTGTTAGCTACACCGTCTAAAATTCCCTGAACATATCCTTCTATAGAAGTTATTGGAGTTTTTAAATCATGAGATATACTGGAAATAAGTAATTTTCTGTTATCATCATATTTCATTTTTGCATTAATTGAATCTTTCAATTTTATCCTCATCTGTTCAAAATCAGTACAAAGTTCTCTTATTTCTTTATCTCCCGTTTCTGCAATTTCAAAATTTAATTCTCCATCTCGTATTTTTGACATGGATTCTTTTAATAATGTTATGGGAGTCAATATTTTTTTTGAAAATATATACGATACAAGAATACTTGTTAGAACAGAGGAAATCAAAAATATAGCTAAAATGGCTATTATAAAGTTTTTCAAAACATCTGTTTCTTTTTTTATAGGAACTAAAAATATTACTTTTCCTTGCAGATCATCATTAAACTGAAGGGGAAAAGACTTTACAGAATAATGAATATTTCCTATGGTTACCAGATTTTTTGAAGACTTATTATTTGCCTCACTTAAGGAATTTTCTATATCCATTTTATCCATATTGTCAGAATAAAATATAATACTGTCATTTTTTATTATTATAATTTTACCATCTATAAGTGCAAGTTTTTGATTTAAAAACTTTTCAAATTCTGTACCTTTTATATTTTTAATATTAGATTTGGATATTTCTCTTACTGTATTCAATAATTCGGACCTTACGTATGCAGATTCTTTAAATTCATCATAGTTTATACTAGTATCAAAAAATTTTGAAGATAATGATACAAATATAATTGCAATTATGCTTGCAATTATAAAGGGAATTATTATTGTTAAAGTATTATAAAGAATCATTCGTCTTTTTATATCCATATAAATTCACACCTTAAAAATCTTTTTTGTCAAACATATAATAAGCTGTTGTAAATAATATTATAATATAACTTAACATCATTATAAAATTACGAAATATCTTTATAAATGGTATATTATCCATAAGCCACAAAGTGTGCCATCCCATAATGGATGTAAACAAAATTCCAGAATATGATGGAAAGAAAACAGCAAGTACTTTAAATAAAATAAACACTAGCACAGAAAGAAAAAATACAGCTATTCCACTTTTTAATATATTTGTAAACAGAACAATCATAAGGCATAGGATTATCATAGGTATCAAAGTTACCATGTATGAAATTATTATTTTAATAATGTTCTCCCAAGTAAAAGAATTAGCATTAAAAATTAGTCCTGATATTATAGAAAAAAACATTATAACCATCAAAGTTATAAATATAATTACAATTATTGCACTTATTTTTACAATAAAAAGCTTTAATCTTGAAACGGGTTTTGTTAAACATATTTTCATAGTATTATTAGAGAACTCACCAGAAAAACTATCAATAGTAATAAGAGCTATAAACAAGGGTAGCAGTGTGTTTATAAATACTGAGAGAACCAGCAAGGGAAACTCCGTACTAGAAACACCTTTAAGGCCAAAATTATTTCTTACCACTAAAATAAAAACTTGTCCAATTATAATAAATATTATGGACAGTACAGCTACTATTAAAACTTTTTTATTTTTATATAATTTTTCCAACTCATTTATTAGGGTTGCTTTAATTCCTGTCATTTCTATCTACCTCACTTATAAAATAATTTTCCAAGGAAGCATAATTATTCAATATATTTTTAGTAGTATCTACATTGATAAGATTTCCATTATACAAAACACCAATATGTGTACAAGTTAATTCGATATCATGTATTAGGTGACTAGAAATAAAAAAAGTAGTATTTTTATTTTCTGCTAAATTTTTTATTATGTTTCTTACATCAATCATCCCTTCCACATCCAAACCATTTAAAGGCTCATCCAAAATTACAATTTCAGGATCACATAGAATTGAAGATGCAATTCCAAGCCTTTGTTTCATTCCCAAAGAAAATTTTTCAGGTTTTTCATCTTTATATTTTAGAAGCCCTACCATATCTAAAACCTCTTCAATTTTAGTATCATCTATATTGTTGTAATATCTAGAAAATTGCCTTAAATTTTCAAAAGCTGTTAAATAGGAATAAGCTTCTGCATTTTCTATAATACACCCTACCTTATAAATAGCCTTTTCAAATTCCTCCAATATACTATAACCTAATATTTTCACATCTCCCCTATCTGGTTTTACAAGTCCCGTCATTATTTTCATGGCAGTGGTTTTTCCTGCACCGTTTGGCCCCAAAAAACCAAAAATCTGGCCTCTATATATATCTAAATCAACATTTTGTATACCCCTTCCATTTTTATATACTTTAGATAAATTAATTAATTCAATAACTTTTTCCATTTAAATTCCTCCTAAAATTTGGTCTTATTTATCCCAACACTGCCATTGCTAATACTCACATCTTCCTCAAAGTAAGAGATAAGTATTTCTCTATAGCAAACTCTACCTGAACCTTTGAATCACTTGATTTGGAAACAATTTGCCGGCAATATTCCGACAAATTGTTTTTAATATATATTTTATCCTAAGATTTAGTTTAATACTTTCCTATAGGTACCGTCTAATATTACATTTGGATTTTCATAGTTGCCAATATTAAAATATATACTTGCATTATTAGGCTGAATATAAATATCTCCAGATACCTTTTCATTGGATTCTGTTGTACCATTGAATTTACCACTAAAGTTATCTTGATTTTCACCTAAAGTCCCAGTAAATTTTACACTTTCATTACCATTTGCATAATTTTCATATTCCTTTAAATACTCTTTAGAGTAACTTCCAGTTATGGTCTTGTTATCTATTTTCTCAATGTTCACAATAGCTTCTCCTATTTTTGTAAATTTATCATCATCTTCTACTATAATATCTGATGTATATTTTCCTTCATATTTCTGAGGATTAGTTAACTTAGTATAATCTTTCTCTATATTCTTTACTACCTTTTCTTTAGATAAATCAGGTTTTGTTACAGTAGTTGAATTTATATCTCCTATTTTTACTAGAATCTCTAAAGTAACCTGATGCTCGGTACCAGTTTTATCCGTACCATTTAAAGTCCCAGAAGCTAAAATAGTTTTAATCAAACCATTTTTATCAGTAGTCATATTGCCTTTTATACCATTTACAAAAATATTTTTTGTTAGTTTAGGTATAACATCTTCGCTGTTATTTGTATTCCCATAGGAACTTTTAAACTGAAAAGATGTAAGAGCATTTATGAGAGTGGGAATTTGAGTATTATTTAAAGAGCCGGATATTTCTTTAGTTCCATCTTGCTTTTCAGTAACTGTTACTGAATCTTTTAAATTTCCTACAAGAGCATCTGCTATTTTTTCTATATCAGCCGCCTTATCTTCCTTAAAAGGATTTTCAAGCACACTACGATTTTTATCTTTCTCATTGGAATATTCAGTTAAATAGTACACATTTTCATTGGCATTGGGGCTTTTAGTTATATAACCACTTTTATCCCTATAAGAATAACTCTCTGTCTTAGTAGAACCTTTAATACTGGTATTTGTACTTTCCTCTGAATTTTTGGATATATCATACTTATTGATTAAACTCTCTGACATTATGGTATTTCCATTATCCTTTACCACGAAAGATGCATCTACGGTGAAGTTTGAAAGAGTGCTAGTACAATTTTCTGCAGTATATTTTAAAGAATCTTTTAATTGATCATAACCACTTTTAGATGCTACTTCGGCCATAGCAGTGGTGGCAAACATCATAATTCCCACTGTAAAACTTATTACCATAGCTGTTTTTTTCTTAAGCTTCATTTTTTCATCTCCTTTTTATATTTTATGGGGAAGTACTTCCTAATTATATTGTAAAATATGTATCTCTATTTTATCTAAACTAATTATAAACAAAATCTAAACTTTTTAAAGTGATAAATTAGCACTGCAATGAGCTTTTCTTTTTCAATAATTTATACATATGCCCCCTAAAAACGTAAAAATATTAAAATTGATTTTAAATATTATTTGTGTTAATATAATACCTGTAACATGCATCAGTAGCTCAGTTGGATAGAGCAGTTGGCTACGAACCAGCGTGCCGGGGGTTCAAGTCCTCTCTGATGCACCAGAAACCGTTGGAAACACTAAGTTTCAACGGTTATTATTTTGTTCATTTTTAGATAATTGTCCCCATTTTGTACCCAAAGTTTTCAATTGAACTGCTTTTAATGGTATATTATTTTCAAATAGACATGTAGCAAAAGTATGTCTTAAACTGTAAAATTTTTTTCCAGAGCTGCTACAGGATGGTGTAGATAGATTTGTAATTAATGCTGAAAATCTTTGGAAACAATTAGATAAACCTTAGGGAATATTTAACAAACGGTATAATAGAAAAGTTTATAATAATTTTATTGAAAGTATTGATTTTACTACACACGTCAAGTTAGGGCAATGGTGAATCGCAAGAAAAGACTATTAACTTTGGAAACAGCCAAACATTTATCAATGGCCACTGTATAGATGATAAATCAAGTCCAAATGTAAGAGAAAAAAGAAGCTTAATAAGAAATTATTTCATCCTTATGGAAAAGGCTTTAAGAGATTACGAACATTAGACATAGGTAAAACTGGCGCTTATTCTTTAAATATTTTCTATACTTTACTTATCTTATATAAGGTATTATAATATAATAAAAAATTCGTAGTATAAGCTTAAAATACGAGAAAAAAGGTGATTTTTGAGTGGTTATATATTGGAAAGATAAAGAGAGGAAAGACAAACCTGATCTTGAAATAAATGGAATAGAAAATAAACTGATAGTATTAAAAAAGCTTCTAAAAGATTCAAAAATTGTGGGTATACGCAGAGCCATTAATGATGTAATTAATCAGTATAAAAATGCTATAATTGAGTTTACAAGTATGTATAATACTTTAGATGAACAAATGCAACATCTTAGACGTGAAAATATGAAATTACAAGTTGAAAATGAAAACTTAAAAAGAGAGTTGGATAAGGGATATATACATAAAAGGCAAGGTGAAAAATTTGATTCTAAGCTTTTAGCTCAGAAAAACAACATACTTTATTGGAAAATTTTAGGAATATCTGATAATGAAATAGCTAGAAGGCTCAAGAAGGAAGAATATGGCAAAATAAATATAGGTGAAGGCGGTATACGACATTTTTTAAAAACTTTTTCTCAACCTTAATCAACGAGAAACAATAGTTAATGAGTTATGGTAGGGTAGATTGAAGGAAAACTTTGTTTTCCTTCGCACCCTCATCAAACCGTGCATGCGATTTTCCCGCACACGGCTTTCCGATATTCTTCTTTCTAAGGCATTACAACCCTAAGAAGAAAGTTTTCGTAATCCTATTTCACTGAGTTTATTCATTACCTCTTTTACACCTCTATGTCGGGGTCTACGTTGTTTCTTATTGTTGTACCAAATCGTAAACCTTTCTATAATATACCAATCTATTTTATTTAATTGCTTACCAGAATACTTTAGATTATAGTAATTCTTAAGTCCTACTATTTTCTTGTTCATTATCTGGACTAAATCATACATATCCATCTTCAAATTTGACCTGTTTCCAAGGACTTCTTTAATCTTTCTTCTCATATTTTTCATAGCCTTTTGATTAGGCACTTGTATTGTTGTATGATATCTCTGCCCTTTACCATTCTCCACAAGGCTACGCCTATGATGAAACCCGAGAAAATCAAATCCTTCTTTACCATCCCACATATTCACAAACCTTGTTTTATCAGGATGTAACTGTAATTCTAGTCTTTTGAAGATTTTCTTTACTGCATTATATGCATGGTATATTTCTTTCTTTGTTCTTGAGATAACAATAAAATCATCAGCAAACTTTACAAGCGTGCCAAGATGTTTATAGTATTTATCCCATACCACATCAAAATAATTTAGATATATATTTGAAAGCAATGGACTGATGGGTGATCCTTGCGGAGAGCCCATTTCACTTTCTTTATACTCTCCATCTTCCATTACCCCCACCTTTAACCATTTCATTATAAGTTTTAACATTCGTCTGTCTGATACCCTTTGTTTTATCAATATCATTAACTTATCGTGATTTATATTATCAAAATAACTTTTGATATCTGCATCAAGTACCCACCAACCTTTGTTATTACATTTCTTTCTTATAACGTCTAAGGCTTGATGTTGGTTGTGCTTGGGGCGAAAGCCATATGAATATTCCTTAAAATCTGCTTCAAATACAGGTTCAATAACTATTTTAGTTGCCATTTGCACAACTCTATCTTTAATTATTGGAATTCCCAATGGTCTTTTCTTACCGCCTTTCTTTGGGATGAATACTCTTTTCACCGGCTTAGGATGATAATTATTTTCTATTAATTTTTGTTGTATTTCTTTGAGAAATTTATTTTCTCCATACTTTATAACATCATCAATATGCATATCATCAATCCCACCGGAACCTTTATTGGCTTTCACTTGTTTCCATGCTTTTAATAGAATATCTTCTCTATAAACTTTGTCATATAGAGAGTGAAACTTCCGTTTCTTATTAGTTTTGGCACTTAGATATAGTTTTCTCTGAAGTTCTCGAACTTTGTCTATGGTGTTGTTAGCTTTCGCATTCACTCACTCTTACCTCCTTTGAAAACTTGAATAAAGTAGAGTTCCTTCCCTATATACAGTTTTGTTGTCTGCATAATTATTGGTACTATTAACTCCTCCGACTCCTTTTCTGCTGAAATGACAATTTCGCCATTAGCTTATATGCTTTCATTTTACGGCTATCGCCGTGCAGATGAAGGTCTCTCCAGTTCCGAACCATACTATAAATACATGTCGTTTCCTCTACACCGGAGGATTCTTCGATGGTGCTATCCAAGTTCTTCCCATCTTCCGTGGTTTTCACCCAATTTCGCAAGGCTCAACTCCCTCTTTTCCTCCTATCGGAGACCTTTTTAACGATGCGGCAGAATTCATTTTATATTACAACCTGCATTTTCGCTATCTCCCTTTCGGGATATATTACCTTCACGCTTCATGCCCAGTATTTCTACTGCACATGGTGATTGGCTACTAGGCTTCTTGGTAATTACCTAGACTGGACTTTCACCAGTAAGCATGGTCCAGCTTATCTGGACGCACCGACAATAAAAAAGAAATAATAAAGGAATTACTTCTTTCTTCATTTAATATTAGAGGTGGCATATACTGTCATCTTTTTTTGTTTTTAAGGGGAAATTTGGAAAATAATGTAGAGTGAGTTATTCTACATAAATAATTAAGAGGGAAAATATATGGGTAATGATATTCAAGAAAAAACTATAGATTAACTCAAAGAGCAATCTATGCCATTATCAAATAGAGTTTATAAATGTAAATGTGGAATGAATATAGATAGGGATATCAATTCTGCAATAAATATCCTTAATAGATATAAACAAAATCAACAATTGAATTATAAGAATATAAATAAAGTAACTACTCTATATTTTCAAAATGGAAAATTAGTTGCTTAATTTTAGAAGGGAAGTGGCAAAAGTACCGTCAGCTTGCGGTATGACATTATAGAGAAATGTTATTATGTACACTAATAGCAATATTGAGTGTATGAATTAAATCTATAATCTTTATGTATTTATTTAGGTTTTTATAGATTTTTTAAAGCTGATTAAATAATGAAGAATATAATAAACGTAACAAGCGGGAAAGGCAGCAGCACTGCATTTTTGATACTCGGAAAAGATAAAACAGCATTAATTGATTGCGGAATGGCATACTGCGCTTCTAGTCTTATAAGAAATATTCAGCAAGTGCTTAATGATGAAAGAAAGTTAGACTATATACTTCTTAGTCACTCCCATTACGATCATATTAGTGCAGTACCATACTTAAGAAAAGTATGGCCTGATGTTAAAGTAATGGCGGCAGAATATGCACAAAATATTTTAACTAAAAAAAGTGCTTTAAAAACAATTAAAGAACTAAACAATCAGTCTGTACTATATTATGGATCCAGCCAATTAATAGACTACGATGATACTTTAATGAAAGTAGATCATAAAATTTCAGAAGGAGACTCATTAAATTTAGGTAATACAAATATTGATGTATTAGAAACACCTGGTCATACAAAGTGTTCATTATCATTTCTAGTTAATAATGAGGTTATCTTTCCAAGCGAGACAACTGGATGTATGAGTAAATCAGGAAAAATTAATTCTGCATTTATAATCAGTTATAAACAAACAATAAACTCCATCAATAAATGCCAGAAAGCCAATCCACGATACATTATATCTCCTCACTTTGGCTTGGTTGATAAAAGTGAAACGCCTACATATTGGAAAAAATGTATTCAAGCTGCAAATAATACCAGGAATTTTGTACTTAAATTATTCTCATTAGGATTTGATCAAGATAAAATTTTTAAAGAATTTGAAAATTTTTTTAGAGATGAAGAGTACAAGTTATATCAACCAGATTATGCCTTTGAGATAAATAATCGAGCTATGATTAAATCAATAATTAATAATAGGTGAAAAAAATGATATTGTTAAAAATAAGCACTCGTCATCTAGGGTGCTTATTTTTGTTTTAGAAAATAAGTGTAAGATATGAAAGCAATTAATAATATATATGCTATAGAATATTAATTTCATAATTCTAACTTCAATATTTTTTATCAATTTCCTTATCCATAATTTTTGCTTCCTCCTTAGTACTAATGTGAGGCACTTCCTTTCTTAGTGTTTCAGTTACATGCTCCACCTGATTATATTGATGATTACTAACTGAAACATCTTCTAAAGTTACTGGCTGTTTGTATATATCAATACGTTCTTCACTAATAGGTATTCGAATAGTTTCAGTATGAACATCTGATTTATTATGAGATGGGGAATCAAAAACACTCTTTTCAATAACAAGTTCCTCCCGTTTCACAGGTACAGTAATATTTTTTTCTTCAGTTAAGAGTTCCTTGCGAATGGATACCTCACCAGTTTTCATTTTGTCCTTAGATATTTCCATTTGTTCCTTGCGAAGCTGCATATTTACACTACTGTCTACATTATGAGGAATCTTATTTGAAACCGTTTGAACACTTTCCATACTAGGCACATATTTGTTTAACATGCTCTATCCTCCTATATCAATAACTTAAAATTATCTTTTATTTACTCCTCGTATAATATAGTTAAAGTTAAATAACTTTAATTTACTTTATTTTTCTTTTCTATCTCATTGATCTTATGAGATAATATTTGTACAGATAGGGGTCGTAGTTTTCCTCCCTGAAGCGTTGTCTTCCTAAAATAGGGTTACGCCTCTTCTTTACATCTATATGCGAATGAGCTGGATAGTACCTAGTTACTGAATATCTAACGAGGTTGTATTGTTGTAAAGCACAGAGGTTCTAGTCTTTATCTGTTAATACTATAAAAGCTGGTGATTTTATGTTTTATGCTGGTATTGATATTGCTAAGAAAAACCACGAAGCTTCTATTATTGATTCTAATGGTAAGCTTTTGGATAAAAGTATTTCCTTTTCAAATTCTGAGTCTGGTAGCAATAAGCTTATTGCCTTACTTAATAAATTTGAAGCAGGTTCCTCCAATGTAATTATTGGAATGGAAGCTACTGGTCATTATTGGCTTAGTCTTTATTCTTATTTACTGGAGCTCGGATTTACTGTTTATGTTATTAACCCTATCCAATCAGAAGCATTCAGAAAAATGTATATTAGACAAACTAAGAATGATTCTAAAGATTCTTTTATCATAGCTCAAATCATGCGTTTCGGTGAGTTTTCAACTACTTCTTTAGCTGATGAAGATATTATGGCTTTACGCCAACTTTCTCGCTATCGTTTTTCTTTAGTAGATGAATGCTCAGACTGGAAACGTAAGTGTATTGCATTGTTAGATCAGGTTTTCCATGAGTACTCAAAACTTTTCTCTGATACTTTTGGAGTTACATCTAGAGAGTTACTATCTAACTATCCTACTCCTGAGGATATACTTTCTATAGATACCGATACTCTTTCTAAGCTTTTATCTGAAGCAAGTAGAGGTCGCTTTGGTATCTCTAAAGCTTCCGAAATACAAGAGTCCGCTTCTAATACTTTTGGTGTTAGTTTTGCAAAGGATGCCTTTGCTTTTCAAATTAAACAAATTATTGCCCAAATTAATTTTATCGAAGAGCAGTTAAAAGAACTTGAAAATGAGATATCTACTTTACTCCATAGAACTAACCAAGTTATCACTACAATAACTGGTATTGGTGATGTTCTTGGTGCTGTTATCATTGGGGAAATTGGTGATATTTCACGTTTTGAATCTGCACCACAATTAGTTGCCTACGCTGGTCTAGATGCTTCTGTAAAGCAATCTGGCGACTTTGTCGGAACACAAACCAAAATATCTAAACGAGGTTCTCCTTATCTTCGTAGAGCAATTTGGCTTGCTGCTACTGTTGCAGCTTTTAAAGATCCAGCACTATCTTTGTATTATCAGGCTTTAAGGGCACGTGGCAAACATCATTTAACAGCTATAGGTGCTGTTGCAAGAAAAATGTGTAATATTATCTTTGCTGTACTTACAAATGACAAACCCTATGTTCCAAATATTCTTTAAGGTTACAAATATTTGTCCTTATACCTAACCTAAATCAGCCTAATTTTCTCATTTCTAATCTAGGCTTATTTGTTTTGCCTAATTTTACATAAGAATTTATGGTAGGTTCTGTCAAGGAGCTCTTTCTCCCTTGACGGGTTCTAACAGAAATTCTATAATCACAAAGGCAAAATAAATTCGATTTACTATTGACTTTTAATAGCTGGTCTATTTTCATAGAATTCTATTATTTATAAGCAAATAGTTCTAATGCTTACCCCATCATATCTAACATAGTAAATATTTATATCTCCACATATGGTTTTTTAATACAAAATGATTTTTCAATTTTCTACTGATTTCTTGTAGATGGTCTAAAAAACACCCCATAAATCTGACATATAATTTGAGAGGTGTTTTTTAATTTATTTTATGAATTTCTTAACGTAAGCCATTATCTGTATTGTCATCCACTATATCCGCATTACCATTCGTGTTTATACGAGCTTCTTCTCTTTTTAGTTTCTCATCTACTCGCCTTGTTTCTCCAACTTCACGTTTATGGGCAGATACTTCTCCAGTCACCACAGTATGTTTATCCACGTTGACCTGTTCTTCACTGACCGGAATACGTATTGTTTCCTTATCATCAATAGGCGTATCGCTGGTTTGATTATCTACTGCTCTTCTTTCGATAACAACTTCTTCATGAGTAACTGGAACATCAACCGTTTTTTGTTCTTCAACAATTTCTTTACTTAGTTCAACTTCACCTTTTCTAATCTTGTTTTTGTTTATATCAAGCTCTTCCTTATGAAGTGTAAGTCTTCCTTCATCTTCACTTTTCTTATTATCATTGTTATTTCCCAAAACATTGTTAAATAAACCCATAATAAGCATTACCTCCTATAAGTACATATTTTCAATTCATTAATATTTTATCCTTGCTGAAGTAATATATCCTTTGTGAAATATGGAGCTAAAGTAAATGGTTTACAACCAATAAATGTAATTTTTGTTTAATATACGAGCATCATCCCATCAAAAAATGCAAAAATCGCATATTCTGAACATAAAGATATTGTAAATTTCATATTTTTATCGTAATTTCTTCACAAATTTATCACATACTGTTCCTATAGATTTAGAAACAATTATAGATGGAACTTGCTTAGATTTTACTTTATATAATTTGCATGCATAAGGAAACTTTATATCCCATGTAATGTAATAATATTTACATTTATAGCATTGTATTTTTTTACTGTTCATTTTATGATATTTCCTCGTTTCTTCACCTAATCTTTAAATCTTATAATTTAGGAGATATAAGTACATTGTTTTACTTCTTTTTATTTCTTAAAAACTTATTTCTAAAGTTGTTTTAAAATTTCAGTTAATGGAATATTGTGGATAATGTGAATAACCTGTGGATAATTTATAAAAATATAGCATAAAATAATAGATTAAGTTCTTAATTTATAGTTTTTGTGTTTATTTTACTACAATTATACTGTATTCTATTAACTCCTTATTGAAACTAAACATAATTATATTGTAATATATTGTTTTTTACCACATATGAAGAACTTATTATTTTCCCATACTGTTGTATACAGCTAATGCATCGGTAATATTATACTGTTCCGAATGGTGATCCCCTTTCGCGCCAGCTGAAATCAGAATATACTCTTGTCTACCTACTTTGGCAAGACTCGCAAGGCATAGACCAACTTCATCGGTATATCCAGTTTTTCCTCCTAAAATTTCCCCATCAATAATGTTTTGATTGTCGAGTTCTTCAAACATAGTACTGTAAAAGGTTATACCATCAGGGTGCTTATTCGTGGGTTGTGTTGAATGACGGGACGAAGTAAAAATATCCCTGAAAGTATCATTTTGCAATGCATAGCTTAGAAGAACAGCCAAATTCTCGACTGTTGTGTAATGATTTTCATTATGAATCCCTGTCACATTTTCAAAATGAGTGTTATCCATACCAAGATCTGCCGCCTTTTGATTCATCATCTTTACGAATCCCTGCTCTGAACCCGCAATTTGATTTGCAAGCCCAATACAAGACTCTGCACCGCTTGGAAGCAGTGCTCCATATAAAAGGTCAATAGCACTTACCTTCTCACCCGGCTGAAAACCTGTCATTGATGCATCTGCTTCGTACAGCCTCTGAAATGTAGAATTGGTAAGTCTTATTTCTTCCTTCAGATTAGGTAAATTTTCTATTGCAACAATGGCTGTCATAATTTTAGTCAAAGAAGCAGGATAGATTTTTTCTTCGCTATTTTTTTGCATTAGGATAGCATGATCTTTTAAACGGATCAGAATCACATTGGGGCTGTTCAACTTATCAGGAGATATAGAGACAGTTGAATCCGGTTCTATCTTAAAAATATGTTGATTTTCTGGGGTAATGATAAATTTATAAACACTAGCTGTAATGACAGCGATCAATAGAAATGTTACAAATATGAATATTTCTAAGCTTTCCTTTTTTACTTTTCGTACCATAATAAAACAGCTCCTCATTCTGTACTGATATTATTTAACCATAGAAAAAAGAGCTATGTTGGAATTCCATCTTATGAACTTCTTAAGATTTTCTTATCTCGGTATCTAGAGTTTCACTGTGACATATATGTTCTTTGTGACACTACTGCATCTTAATAGTTGTAAAAATAGGAATAAAACTTATTAAGAAGAAAATCACCATATCTTAAGGTTTTATTAAGACATTTCTTTTTTAAATATGCTATTATAAACAAGTTAATTACAGCGGGGGTGAATTTAATGTTTATTATTATAGTGTCGATTACATGTTTTATTAGTACTTTGCCATTCTTGATTCCATACCATATACTACTGACCTCTCAAAGCAAAAAGATTGGCTATAAACTGTCAATTGGACATATTATAATCGTATATATCTTTGTGTACTACCTTACTGTTGTTCTAAGTTTTACTGGTATTCCTTCAATAAGTGATATTGTTGATAACAGCTTTGGAATAATAACCCCAAAGGGGTTCGATTTTCCACTGGGTGAGATTAATCTGATTCCATTTCGTTGGATTACAGAGGGTGTTCGCCCATACATAGAAAATATATTGCTTTTTATACCTCTTGGATTTATGCTTCCATGTATTTGGAAAAAATATGAAGTGTTATGGAAAACAACATTATCCGGTATTACATTATCTCTTATAATAGAATTAAGTCAATTGTTCAATAGAAGAATAACGGATATTGATGATTTACTGATGAATGCTCTCGGAGCGTTAATCGGATGGGTATTTTTTAGGCTGCTGAAAGAATATTTATCAAAACTACAATACAAACTTTCTGTCCAAAATACCAATATCGAAAGAATTCCCTTGCTCCTTTGTGAAGAGGCACGTTTTTATATGGCCAGCGCATTCGCCGGTATGCTCTTTGTGTTTTACCCATTTTTAATATCTTCACTGCAATTCGTACTTAAAATTAAAGTTAATATATAAATTGTATATTACGAATTGCAGAAGATTTTTATTTACAAGAAGACAGGCTATCTGACTTAAGCAGATAACCTGTCCTTTTCTTGCTTTTGTGGAAGTACGACAGTAAAGACTGTCTTTTCTGTATTACTTTGCACGAAAATATTGCCTCCATGCGCGTTTACGATTTCTTTGGCAATAGCCAGTCCAAGCCCGGCACCGCCTGTATTAGTAGAACGAGATGTGTCCAGCCGAAAAAATTTCTCAAATATCGTTTCCAGTTTTTCTGGTGGGATAGGATTACCTTGATTCGTAAAAGTTATAATAATATTTTTGTCCTGCTGCTTAGCAGAAATGTCAATGATGCTGTTTTCATAGCTATAGGCTATCGCATTTTTCAGAATGTTATTGAACACACGGGCCATTTTGTCTGCATCTCCCCACAGAGTGAGTCCGTCAGGCACATTGACAGACACCTGCTTTTCCTGTGGAGTCAGTATTGGATAGAATTCATCCGCCATCTGCTGGAGCATAAACAGTAAATTGATTTTTACTTTATTCAAAACAATCGTTTGAAGATTAAATCTTGTGATCTCAAAAAACTCATTTATAAGCTGCTCTAATCGATAAGCTTTTTCCAAGGTAATACTCACATATTTTGCCTTCTGTTCTGGAGGCATATCAGGAGCTTCATCCAGAAGACTTAAGTATCCTATAACGGAGGTCAGAGGTGTCTTTATATCATGAGCCAGGTAAACTACCAAATCATTCTTGCGCTGCTCGGCATCAAGAGCAGCTTTTTCTTGCTTTTCCAAGTTGTTTTTTATCTGATTAAGCTTATTTTCCATGAAATCCAATTCCGGTGATAATGTAATCTTTTCATCGAATTCTTCAGCAAGTTTATCCATTCCTGCGCTGACCTCGTCGAAATATTTGGTAAACCAAGAAACAGAAAATCGAAAAAGGATAACTAAAAATATTAGGATTACAACAAAAAGGATCATGTCCATATTGTTGCGAATAACCAACTGATAGATTGTCTGTGCTTCCGAATTTTTAAAATGAAAAGCGTTGACTAAAAATCGAACGATACGATTTCCGATCTGTCCACGCAGGATATGGCGCAATAGATAAACAGTCACAGCGGCGGCAACTGTAATCATAAGCATTTGAAAAAATACTTTCCTTTTTAATTTCGTATAATCATTCCTTCTTTTATCTCTCTTACTTTTCAATTTTATAGCCAACCCCCCATACCGTTTTGATATATTTAGGGTGTTCTGCGCTGCCGTGCATTTTTTCTCTTAGATGTCTTATATGAACCATTACAGTATTATTGCTGTTAGTAAAATACTTATCTCCCCATACCTCATGGAACAATTCTTCCGAACTTACCACCCGTCCGCGATTGGAGCAAAGGACCCAAAGAATTGAAAACTCTTTAGGAGTGAGAGATATCTTTTTCTCATTTAGCGTACATTCATGGGTATCCATGTCCAATATCAATCCGGAAAAGGCAATCAAGTGTTCTTCCTGGTTTGGCTCCACAGAATTATATTTGGTAAATCTCCGGAGCTGCGCCTTGACACGGGCAACAAGCTCCAAAGGCCGAAACGGTTTTGTTATGTAATCATCCGCACCTAGTGTCAATCCGGTAATTTTATCAATTTCTTCTTCTTTAGCAGTCAGCATAATAACAGGGAAATTATGATTTTCCCTGATTCTCTGGCAGAGAGTAAAGCCATCTATATCCGGCAGCATGACATCAAGTATCGCAAGCTCTAACTGTTCCGACTCAACACACCGGAACGCATCTTGACCGTTATAAGATTTGTATATTGTAAAACCTTCATTTTTTAAATAAACTTCAATTAGGTCCGCTATAGGTTGCTCATCGTCTACAACCAAAATATTCATACTCATAAGTTCTATCCCTTCTTCCTGATTAAACACTCATTATTATTATAGTACTTTTTTACAATTTACAATTTGAAAAAAATGTAAAAATCAGTCGGCTTCGAAATTGTGCAACCGTTTTCTATGCACCTACGCCTTTATCCACTACCGTGCAGGGGGGATTAACAAAATGTGAGCTACTAGGCTCAGAATGGCATAAAATTAAAAGTCCCGAAAAATACAAAAATGTAATACAAGCATTATTAGGTCATATAGACGTAAACACCACAAGAAAACCTTATGTACATGTATCTGAGGCAAAGAAAAAAGAAGTTGCCAACTTACTGGATAACTTCTTAGATTGATTGCTTCTATATTTACTACTTGAAACTCAAATTTCCTAAATCCTTGATTTTAAGCCATTTTTGAAGCTTAACGCATCTTAATAAATACTATGGCGGAGAAAGAGGGATTTGAACCCTCGCGCCGGTTTCCCGACCTACACCCTTAGCAGGGGCGCCTCTTCGGCCACTTGAGTATTTCTCCATGTCCTACCATTTAAATATATTAGTGGCGGAAAGAAAGGGATTCGAACCCTTGGTACGGTCACCCGTACGCCGGTTTTCAAGACCGGTGCCTTAAACCAACTCGACCATCTTTCCACAGTTATCTTTAAGTTATAATAAACTCTATTGATTAATGCTGCATGACATTTTTTCTTTCGTTCACCTTAAATACTATAACATGAAGTTTTTTAGCTGTCAATAGACTTTCCATTAAAAATAAGGAAAAGTTTTATACCCTCAAGTCATTTTCAGGTTCAGATGAAATTTACTCACAATAAGTGCCTTCTCCACCTGAACCTTAGAGGAATTTATTCAGTATATAACACTGCTTATCTCCATTTTGATGAAGCTAGGGTGTAAACTAACTACCCCTTTAGGTAAATTCAATTTTTATGAAAAACTATTTTATTACTTCTCTTCCACCCATGTATGGTTTTAATATTTCAGGAATCAATACACTTCCATCATCCTGTTGATAATTCTCTAAAATAGCTGCTACAGTTCTTCCTATAGCCACTCCAGAACCATTTAATGTATGAATATATTTGGGTTTATCTTTTGGAGTCTCCTTGTATTTAATATTAACTCGTCTTGCTTGAAAATCTTCAAAATTACTACAACTTGATATTTCTACATATCTATTGTAACTTGGCATCCAAACCTCTATATCATACTTAAGGGCAGCTGTAAATCCAAGATCCCCTTTACATATCTTAACTACTCTATAGGGAATTTTTAATCCTTTAATTACATCTTCTGCATCATTAGTTAATTTCTCAAGTTCATCATAAGATTGTTCAGGTTTTGCAAATTTAACGAGTTCAACCTTGTTGAATTGATGCTGTCTTATAATTCCTCTAGTATCTCTTCCTGCTGAACCTGCTTCAGCTCTAAAACATGCACTATATGCAACATATTTTATTGGAAGATCTTCTCCTTTTAATACTTCATTTCTATAAAAATTAGTTACTGGCACTTCTGCCGTTGGAATTAAGAAAAAATCATTATTTGCTACCCTAAAAGCATCTTCTTCAAACTTTGGAAGTTGTCCTGTACCAATCATGCTGGTTCTGTTTACCATATAAGGTGGTAATATCTCTTCATATCCGTGTTTTTCAGTATGAAAATCCAAATAATAAGATACAATAGCTCTTTCAAGTCTTGCCCCTAACCCCCTATAAAAAGTAAACCTAGAACCTGCTACTTTTCCTCCTCTTTCAAAATCAAGTATATTAAGATTCGTACCTATATCCCAATGAGCTTTAGGTTGAAATTTAAATTTAGTAGGCTCCATCCATCGTCTAATTTCTACATTATCTTCATCCAGCTTTCCTTCTGGAACTGCTGGATTTGGAATATTAGGTATTCTAAGCATTATGTACTCTATTTTATCATTTATTTCTGATAGTTGAATATCGTATTGTTTTATATTGTCTGAAACTTGCTTCATTTCTACAACTAAAGTATCTGCATTTCCACCAGCTCTTTTTATCTTAGCTATTTCTCCAGAATCTTGATTTCTTTTATTTTTTAAAGCTTCTACTTCAACTAAAATTTTTCTTCTTTTTTCATCTAAAGATACTACTTTATCAATAATTGACAGTTCAAAATCTTCTCCCCTATTTAAAAGTTGTTTCTTTATTTCTTCTGGATTATTTCTTATCCTTTTTAAATCTAACATAGTTAATCCTCCTTAGTTTATGCATAATTTCTATTTTTCTATTCAAAACAAATGGAGCCTTATACCTCTCAAGGACCAAAGACTCCGTGTTGACACTCCAATTAACCAATAACCAATTAATGATTATTCTTAAAGATTATAACGATATAATATGATTTATTAATATTTCAAAGACAAATTAACAATATCATTATATCAACTTACACCAAAACACTGACTCCCTTAAATATTATATAAAGCTAATAATCTATTTATCAGTTGATTTTATTTTTAGATTACACAAAATTAGTCTAATATTGATATATAACTACATATCCATCATTTATTATAACCAACATGTAGAAAATAATAAAGTAAAAACTAAAAATTTATTACTTTCTTTTATCAATACTTTTAGTGCAGATTATATCAACTCCAGTATTTAATATATTCTTACAAATTATATCTCCCATTTTTATAGGTGCTCCAACATGTATTCTACTTAAAACCTTTGAACATTCTACCCATAAATTCTTATTTAAAGGTCTGGAGCTCTTTACTGGTACTACATTATAATTTGAACCCTTTATTCTAACAATAGTGGTAAATATGCCACATTCACTGTAAATATTTAATTTGGTGAGATTGTCCTTTTTACCATATAAATGATTATTGATTTTTAAATCATCATTTATATCAAATTTTTCATTACACTCACTACAAATTACTTCTTTAATCAATTTATAATTCCTCCTGATTACATCTCGTCAAATTCTTTTATTCTGCCCAATATGATATTAGAATCTTTAGAATCCTTGAGTATATCTGTCATATCTTTGTTTATCTCCCTGGCCAAAATTGATGCAACTTTAGAAAGGCATTGAGATCCTTTACAATTTCCAAAAGTAGCATTTGTCCTTCGCCTTATTCCCTCTATAGTACGTGCTCCAAGAGGTCTTCTTATGGAATCTATGATTTCACCTTCTGTTATTTTTTTACAATAACATATTATTTTTCCATACTTTTTATTCAAATTTATTATATTTTGTCTGTCTATATTTAAAAGATCCCTAAATTTATAGATTTCTCTTCTCTTATCTATAAAATCTTTTTTTAAGACGCAGTTTAAATTACTAACTATAGTTTCACATACTATAGTTGTAATTGCCGGAGTCATAGTAACTTGACCATAATGTTTTCCAAATATTTTAATATAGCCTTTATCAATTAAACTATCATCTATAATTAAAAAATCATCATAAAATGTAGATTCATAAAATGGTATGATATTCTTCTCTGATACATTTTTTATAAAATATTTAATCTTTCTTAATCCCTCTTCATTACTTATTTTCCTATTGTTCTTTAAAACTATTAACATCCCATTTTCTTTAGTAGGAATAGTATATATTTTTTCATCATTTTCTCCCATAACAGATATGATATTTTTATATGCTTTAGATGAGTTTTCTTCCAAAAGGAAATATTTTAAATACTTCTTTTTTTTATTAAATTTATTTTCCTTATCTATCCTATAACTTTCTCTTGGAGTAGTATTTACAACCATATTACAAGTAAATTTATTCTTATTAGTTATTACTCTAAATCCTTTAGATATATTTTTTATATCTAAGACTTCTTCTCCTAATTTAAAATTCACACCATTATCGAAAGCAATCTCACCATATGAAATTGCTAAGTCATATGGTGAAATAACTGCTGTATTTTTAGAATAGATAGCCTTTCTTATATTTTTATTTAAACTTGGTTCTAAATTATATATATCTTTAGAATTATTGAGTAAATATATATTTTCTATACCCCTATTTAACGCTGTATCGTACATCTTAACTAATTTCTCTTCGCTCTTTCTACTATCTGCTAATAATAAATATCCTTTTTTTTTAAAGAATATATTAAACTTAGAGGCAAGTTCCGGCATGATTTTATTTCCCATGAGTTCTAATTTTGATAATAGAGTATCCTCGCACTCTAATCCATCATAAACTATAGAAGAATCTATTAAAGCTACGTCATCTGCTATATCATAATCTTTTTCAATCAATGCTATATTTAAGTTATATTTTGAAAGTTCATATGAAACCGCACATCCTACTATTCCACCGCCTAATATAAGTACATCATAATCCATATTAAATCTTCCCTTCAACAAAAACAAGATTATTCAATTTTACATCTTTTATTTTTGTAACGAATCTATTATATCACCAAGTTTTTTAATATTTTCTCCATACTTTGACCAATCCCCATTTTTCTGAGCTTCCAATGCCTGTTCATACAAACTTTTTGCCTCTTTTAACTTTTCTGCATTAATATCATAAGAAGGTGTTTCTATTTGAGATTCATTGGAATTTTCCTGATTATAATCTTGCTTATAACTAAATATCTGCTGCAGTGCATCATCTATACTTTCAGCTAATACCATTTTATCGCTATAAGATACTATAACTCTTTTCATCTCTGGTATACCTTCTTTTCCACTAGCTCTTAAATACATAGGCTCCACATAAACAAGAGATTGATTAATAGGAACTATTATGGTGTCACCAAATTGAACTTCAGAACCATCTTTATTCCAAAGAGATAACTGACTAGATATTGTAGTATCTTGATTTAGCTTTTGTTTAAATAAATAAGGACTATATACAGTTTTTTCTGCAGGAAATTTATAGAGAACCATCTTCCCGTAATTTTCCCCATCCATCCTAGCTCCAAATAACGCTACCATATTATCTTTATCTCTCATGTTAAAATACTGTAATAATATCATTTCCTCTTTCTGCTCATTTGGAAGTTTCATAACCATATATGAAGATTCCATTGAATATTTTTCCCCACTGACTTGCTTTTGATTTTTAGCTACTTCCCATAGATCTTCACCACTATAAAATACTCCAGGATCTGTTACATGATACTTCCCAAGTACACTACATTGAATATTAAATAAATCTTTTGGATATTTAAAATGTTGAACTATATCCGATGGTAATTTATTTATATCTTTAAATAAATCTGGAAATATCTTGGCATAACTCTGTACTATAGGATCACTCTTATCCATTATATAGAAATTAACATTTCCATTTTCAGCATCTACAGTAACTTTTACAGAATTTCTTATATAATTTAAATTATTTTGTGGTTGTGCGAAAGGATACCTATCTGAAACAGTATATCCATCTAATATCCAATAAAGTTTACCACCACTCATAACTATATAAGGATCCGAATCATAATTCAAAAATGGTGCGATTTTACTTACTCTATCCTTTATACTTCTATTTATTAATATTTTACTTTCTTTTAATATGTCACGAGATAAAAGAAAGTTTATATCTTTTTGATTTATTGCAAACAATATTCTATTAATGAAGCCTAATTTTATCCCTGCACTACCATCATAATTATTAGTTGCATTTTCACTTCCCTTTGGATAATCAAACTCCTTTAATTTGGTATCAACTATAGCATAATCATCAGTTTTTTCACCAAAATATATTCTTGCATTATCAAGCTTTATATCTGTAGAATTTTGAGGCGGCATATCTTTTATGACAAAATTAGGTTGTCCTTCTGAAGTTACAGAATTAACTTTATTCATTACTATACCATAACCATGGGTATATATAAGATGTCTATTTTGCCAGGTATTAGGATCTATAGCTTTAGTATTTATTTCTCTGGTACCTATAAATATCTGATTAAATTTTCCATTTATATTATATCTATCCACATCAATATTATTAAATTTATAATAATATCTTATTATTTGAACCTGATTGTAAAATTCTAAAGTAGGCTCAAAAGAATTTATCCTTATATTATTTATTGTATCCATATTGTTATCTATATCCTGTGAAGTTAAATTATCTTTAACTTGAAAAGGATTAGCATCAATATTTTCAATATTAAACGCTTTACGAGTATAATCAATATTATATTTTATATAAGGTTGCTCTAATGTTTTTTGATTAGATTTTACAATAAAATTTTGAACTACAGTATAAGACAAACTTTTAATTAGAATTAAGGCTACTATTACAGTTATGGATACTATTATAGGTTTAACTTTACTTACAAGTATACTTATAAATATAATTACAGCTGAAATAATTGATGCTGCTGCTATTATTTTATATAATAATAAACTTACATGAGCATCTGTATAGCCTGCACCAAAAGTTACACCTTTTTGGCTATATACAAGTCCAATACATTTTAAAATATATCCTATGGATACACAAATCATTACAAGTGCAGCTAAAACTGCCAACTGTTTCCCAGCAAACCTAGTTATCCCACTATTTAAAATATCTATTTTACCAGAATCTTTTTTAAAATTTCTCCATATTACTTTATCTTTGACACTTAATGTAAAATAGGTAACTAGAGTTATCAATCCTAAAAAAATTATTAGACTTAAAATCATACTATGTAAGGATTGTATAAGTGGCAATTTAAATATATAAAAAGATACATCTAAATTTAAAATTGGATCTTTAATATTAAAAGGAACAGAATTATTAAATTGTAAAATTCTATACCAATAAGTCGCTGCAAATGCATAAGAAAATAAAAATGACACAATTAAATTTACAATAATAAATATCCTTTTTTCATTTTTAACTTTATCATTATTTACTTCAAAAGCCCTTCTATACTTTATAATACTTAACCTTAGACTTCTCCAATAAAGTACTATACTTATATAAATTATTATAAATAAAGGTATCATAAGTTTACATATAGCTATAAGTTTTGTAAAATAAACCGTTAAATATCCCACTTCCTTATACCATTCTACATTGATTATAAAATCTACAATTTTATTTAAAAATAAAATACATACAAATAAAATTACTATTAAACTACTCCACAGCATTTTCCTTTTCACAAATATCACCTCTTTTATAAATGTAATCAATATAATTTAATCATAGATTATATAATTTTTATTTTTTAATTCACCTTTTATATTTTCAAGTATATCATAATTTTCTGCCACTATAGTATGTAAATGAACTCCTCCTGTTAATATAAGCAGAGGTTCTGCTTTATGTTCTTTCACCTTATTCATAAAATTTTCTATATCATATAAGGTCTTTATCATAAGCATGGCTTTTATTTCTCCATAAATAGAATGTTCCACTATTACATCTTGAACTTTACCACCAAATTTAACTATAGCTTTAAGCTCATCCTCTATTTCAGTAGTTTTATGAGAAACTGCTATTACCTGTTTTACTAAGTTTTTTTCAGATTTTGGAATTAAATATCCCTCTGGAGTTGCTATTATATCTGTACCTTCAGCTCTTAGAATAGCTATATCTTTAACTATTATCTGTCTGGTAACACCTAACTTTTGGGATAAAATATGACCTTTTTGAGGCATATCATTTTTCTCTAAAATTTCTCTAATATATATTCTTCTTTCCTTAGAATTCATTATAACCTCCAATACTACACTCTAAAATATAAATAATGATGTTACTTATATTCTAACATTATATACTAAAAACTTAAATACTTTTCCATATATGAACAATTTATTTAATTATATCAAACGATTCCTAAGTAAGGCCAAAGTCTATCTACTATAGCTTAATTTTTTTTATCATAAAATCTAAGTATATTTAATCCCAAATTATTGTATATTTCAAAATTATGATGATGCTCTACTAGATAAAGTAATTCTTTATCACATTTTATTCTTTCCAATAATTCTCTTCCAATTCTACCATGATTATAATAAACATTTATTTTTTCATTTTTAAAAAACCTTTTTATATTTCCTTTAGATATGCTATTCAGTAATACTATTACAGATTTATCTATCAAATTCAATTTTTTATATGTCTTGCCTATGTCGTGAAGAAGTGCCGCTTTCAATAATAAATCCATGTCAATTTTATTATTTTCTTTACAAAAAAATTTTATATCATATGCCACTCTTATAGAATGTTTCTGTTCTTGTATAGATAATTTACTAAATAATTCTAATTCTTTTACATTCAAAATATTTGTTACAAATTTAATATCATCTTCATTAACCTTAGACGTAATAGCCCAATAAAATTGTTTTATTCTATAAAATATATGTGTTCATCTCCCTTCAAATGCAGAGTAAACGGTATCTATTAAAAATTAAGATATAAAGAAAAGAACTACATTTACTATGTAGTTCTTTTCTTGGTGGAGATAAAGAGATTCGAACTCTTGACCCTCTGCGTGCAAGGCAGATGCTCTCCCAGCTGAGCTATACCCCCATATGGTGGACCTTCAGGGACTCGAACCCCGGACCAACCGGTTATGAGCCGATTGCTCTAACCAACTGAGCTAAAGATCCTTATTCTTTATCCGGCAGCGACCTGCTCTCCCACAGGGCCTCCCCTGCAGTACCATGGGCACTGTGGAACTTAACCTTCCTGTTCGAAATGGTAAGGGGTGTTGCCTCCACGTTATTGCCACCAGATTTATATTATTCTTTTCAGGAGTTTTATCCCCTCAAAATTGCACAGTAAATATTATTTGGTCAAGCCCTCGACCTATTAGTATCAGTCAGCTTAACATGTTGCCATGCTTACACCCCTGACCTATCTCCTCCTCTTCTCGGAGGGGTCTTACTGGCTTTCGCCATGGGAAATCTTGTCTTGGGGTGGGCTTCACACTTAGATGCTTTCAGCGTTTATCCCTTCCCGACTTAGCTACCCAGCTGTGCTCCTGGCGGAACAACTGGTTCACCAGCGGTCAGTCCATCCCGGTCCTCTCGTACTAGGGACAGCTCCCCTCAAATTTCCTACGCCCGCGACGGATAGGGACCGAACTGTCTCACGACGTTCTGAACCCAGCTCGCGTGCCGCTTTAATGGGCGAACAGCCCAACCCTTGGGACCTACTCCAGCCCCAGGATGCGACGAGCCGACATCGAGGTGCCAAACCTCCCCGTCGATGTGAACTCTTGGGGGAGATCAGCCTGTTATCCCCGAGGTAGCTTTTATCCGTTGAGCGATGGCCCTCCCACGAGGTACCACCGGATCACTAAGCCCGACTTTCGTCCCTGCTCCACCTGTGTGTGTCACAGTCAAGCTCCCTTCTGCCTTTGCACTCTACGAAGAATTTCCAACCCTTCTGAGGGAACCTTTGTACGCCTCCGTTACTCTTTTGGAGGCGACCGCCCCAGTCAAACTGCCCGCCTATCATTGTCCCGTGTCCAGTTTCATGCACTCCGGTTAGAATTCCAGTACTGCCAGGGTGGTATCCCAACGTTGACTCCAGAAATGCTGGCGCACTTCCTTCTCTGCCTCCCACCTATCCTGTACAGGTAATACCAAAATTCAGTGATAAACTGCAGTAAAGCTCTACGGGGTCTTTCCGTCCAATCGCGGGTAGCAAGCATCTTCACTTGCACTTCAATTTCGCCGGATTTGTTGTTGAGACAGTGCCCAAATCATTACGCCATTCGTGCGGGTCGGAACTTACCCGACAAGGAATTTCGCTACCTTAGGACCGTTATAGTTACGGCCGCCGTTTACTGGGGCTTAAGTTCTTGCCTTCGCTTGCGCTAAGCAGTCCCCTTAACCTTCCAGCACCGGGCAGGCGTCAGCCCCTATACTTCAGCTTTCGCTTTAGCAGAGACCTGTGTTTTTGATAAACAGTTGCTTGGGCCTTTTCTCTGCGGCCTCTTTCGAGGCACTCCTTTTCCCTAAGTTACGGAGTCAATTTGCCGAGTTCCTTAACAACAATTCTTCCGATGGTCTTAGGATTCTCTCCTCACCTACCTGTGTCGGTTTGCGGT
This sequence comes from Clostridium kluyveri DSM 555, assembly GCF_000016505.1. Classification (NCBI taxonomy): domain Bacteria; kingdom Bacillati; phylum Bacillota; class Clostridia; order Eubacteriales; family Clostridiaceae; genus Clostridium; species Clostridium kluyveri. Next base: position 13,045 of record NC_009706.1, on the reverse strand, counting down.
ACGGGCACATCCCTGCTCCATAGAGACTTTTCTTGGCAGTGTGAAATCAGATACTCGTCCTTGCGGACTCCCCTTCAAAGCCCAGGATTATCGGACATACGGCTTTTCCTTTATGTCCTCCCTCACTCCTTGGACACACATCCATTCGTGTGCACATCCTATCCTTCTGCGTCATCCCTTCTGTTCTTTTTCGCAAAAATGTGGTACCGGAATCTCAACCGGTTGTCCATCGCCTACGCCTTTCGGCCTCGGCTTAGGTCCCGACTTACCCTGGGCGGACGAACCTTCCCCAGGAAACCTTAGGTTTTCGACCAATAAGATTCTCACTTATTTCTCGCTACTTATGCCAGCATTCTCTCTCCTGCACTGTCCACCATTCCTTCCGGTATGGCTTCTCCCTGTGCAGCATGCTCCCCTACCGCCCTTTCAGGCCCATAGCTTCGGTGGTAAGTTTTAGCCCCGGACATCTTCGGCGCATGACCTCTTGACTAGTGAGCTATTACGCACTCTTTAAATGTATGGCTGCTTCTAAGCCAACATCCTAGTTGTCTTCGAAATCACACATCCTTTTCCACTTAACTTACACTTCGGGACCTTAGCTGTTGGTCTGGGCTTTTTCCCTTTTGACTACGGATCTTATCATTCGCAGTCTGACTGCCGGGATTCAAGTATATGGCATTCGGAGTTTGATAAGGTTCGGTAACTGTTGTCAGCCCCTACCCCAGTCAGTGCTCTACCTCCATTACTCACTCCCGACGCTAGCCCTAAAGCTATTTCGGGGAGAACCAGCTATCTCCGAGTTCGATTGGAATTTCTCCGCTATCCACAGCTCATCCCATGGTTTTTCAACACCAACGTGGTTCGGTCCTCCACGAAATTTTACTTCCGCTTCAACCTGGCCATGGATAGGTCACCCGGTTTCGGGTCTACGGCATACAACTCCCCGCCCTTTTCAGACTCGGTTTCCCTTCGGCTCCGTACCTTAAGTACTTAACCTTGCTGCATACCGTAACTCGCTGGCTCGTTCTACAAAAAGCACGCCGTCGTACTTTAACGTACTTCGACTGTTTGTGGACACACGGTTTCAGGTTCTATTTCACTCCCCTCCCGGGGTTCTTTTCACCTTTCCCTCACGGTACTCCTCCTCTATCGGTCACCAGGTAGTATTTAGCCTTGGGAGGTGGTCCTCCCTGCTTCCCACAAGGTTTCTCGTGTCTCGTGGTACTCCGGTACAGGTTATTTTGCTTCTGCTTTTCACTTACAGGGCTTTTACCTTCTGCGGCTCAACTTTCCAGTTGAATTCACTTAAGCTTCCACATTTTTTATCACCTGACCTCTACCCCGGAAACAAGTTTCCGGTTTGGGCTCTTTCCCTTTCGCTCGCCGCTACTTAGAAAATCGATTTTTCTTTCTCTTCCTCCGGGTACTTAGATGTTTCAGTTCCCCGGGTTTTCCCCTGCATACCTATATATTCAGCATGCAGTACCTATTGTTTTATAGGTGGGTTTCCCCATTCGGACATCTCTGGTTCTCTGGCTATTTGCGCCTACCCAGAGCTTTTCGCAGCTTATCACGTCCTTCTTCGGCTCCTGGTGCCAAGGCATCCTCCATGCGCCCTTTGTAGCTTGACCTGATAATTTAGTCCAAATCTTCGATTTGGTGCCTAAATTGCACTCCTCAGCCTTAGCTGAGTGAGTTTCATTAAAAAATTACTGCTAACTTCCCACAGCTTCGTCAAGCCTTTCCCTGCGGTGCTCATTTACACAAGTAAACTCTGCTCCTCACTCAAGTCTTTCCTCGCTCTGCTCGTTATCACTAATTTTCTTTGTCCTACGTAAATATAATTAAAACTTTATTCTCAATTATATTAATATAGGAACTACATCTTATTAAAATAAGCATAAACTCATTTATACTTATCCACTACAAAGGTTATTTCTAACCTTAGCTTTACTTCTTTTATTTACTGTGCAATTTTCAAAGGACAATTTTATTTCAATTTACTATTCACAGTGCACAATTTATTATTACAGTCTGCACTGCTCAATTGAAATAGGAATCTAACTGTCAATCCTTTATCGTCAAATGACTATGATCCCTCAAAATTAAACAGAATAAAGGGCAACTTATTTATCTCAAATTCCAGCTTTTAAGGCAGGTTTTTTCCCAGCCTTTCGACTCCTTAGAAAGGAGGTGATCCAGCCGCAGGTTCTCCTACGGCTACCTTGTTACGACTTCACCCCAATCACTAACCCCACCTTCGGCCGCGTCCTCCTTGGTTAGACTACGGACTTCGGGTGTTGCCAGCTCTCATGGTGTGACGGGCGGTGTGTACAAGACCCGGGAACGTATTCACCGCGACATGCTGATTCGCGATTACTAGCAACTCCAACTTCATGCAGGCGGGTTTCAGCCTGCAATCCGAACTGGGGGCAGTTTTTGAGATTTGCTCCTCCTCGCGGTATTGCTTCTCTCTGTTCTGCCCATTGTAGCACGTGTGTTGCCCTGGACATAAGGGGCATGATGATTTGACGTCATCCCCACCTTCCTCCACGTTAACCGCGGCAGTCTCGTTAGGGTGCCCACCTTTACGTGCTGGCAACTAACGACAGGGGTTGCGCTCGTTGCAGGACTTAACCTAACATCTCACGACACGAGCTGACGACAACCATGCACCACCTGTCTCCCTGCCCCGTAGGGCTTCCTCCATTACGAGTCATTCAGGGGATGTCAAGTCCAGGTAAGGTTCTTCGCGTTGCTTCGAATTAAACCACATGCTCCGCTGCTTGTGCGGGTCCCCGTCAATTCCTTTGAGTTTTAATCTTGCGATCGTACTTCCCAGGCGGAGTACTTATTGTGTTTACTGCGGCACAGGGGGGGTCGATACCCCCTACACCTAGTACTCATCGTTTACGGCGTGGACTACCAGGGTATCTAATCCTGTTTGCTACCCACGCTTTCGTGCCTCAGCGTCAGTTACAGTCCAGAGAACCGCCTTCGCCACTGGTGTTCTTCCTAATCTCTACGCATTTCACCGCTACACTAGGAATTCCGTTCTCCTCTCCTGCACTCTAGATATCCAGTTTGAAATGCACTGCCCGGGTTAAGCCCGGGTCTTTCACATCTCACTTAAATATCCGCCTGCACACCCTTTACGCCCAGTAATTCCGGACAACGCTCGCCACCTACGTATTACCGCGGCTGCTGGCACGTAGTTAGCCGTGGCTTCCTCTTCCGGTACCGTCATTATCGTCCCGGATGACAGAGCTTTACGATCCGAAAACCTTCTTCACTCACGCGGCGTTGCTGCATCAGGGTTTCCCCCATTGTGCAATATTCCCCACTGCTGCCTCCCGTAGGAGTCTGGACCGTATCTCAGTTCCAATGTGGCCGTTCACCCTCTCAGGTCGGCTACGCATCGTCGCCTTGGGGGGCTTTTATCCCTCCAACTAGCTAATGCGACGCGGGCCCATCTCAAAGCGGATTGCTCCTTTAAGGCATTTATCATGCGATTTTTACCTTCTATGCGGTATTAATCTCCCTTTCGGGAGGCTATCCCCCTCTTTGAGGCAGGTTACCCACGTGTTACTCACCCGTCCGCCGCTATTCCACCCCCGAAGGGGCTTCCTCGCTCGACTTGCATGTGTTAGGCACGCCGCCAGCGTTCGTCCTGAGCCAGGATCAAACTCTTATTTTAAAAGTTTTATTTGACTCTGTTGAAAATTACTATTAGCTTCGCCCAGCTTCGTTAAATGCCTCATTCCGGTGCTCAATTACATAAGTAAGTTCCGCTCCTCATTCAGCCTTTTCCTCGCTGTACTCGCTACTAGCAATTTTAGTATATCTCTTTCAGCAGAATACTGCTTGAATATACTACATTACGAAATTACTCTCTTTACTGCTCTCGCAGCTCAAAAGAATTGCTGGTTTATTCTTAATAAATAAGTTTACCTATCTTCATTCATTCTGTTTAATTTTCAAGGATCAATACTTTTTGCATATGTTGTAACAACATTGAAGTACTATTAAATATAGTGAACTTTTAGCAAATAAAACTGTTACAACCCCTTGCGACTTTTACATTCTATCATTTAAATTTAATGTCGTCAATACATTTTTAAATATTTTTTTACATATAGACAAATAATTTTTTTATTTTTCAATTTTTGCAGTAAAATGTCTAAAATCAAGAATATCTAGGAACTTTAGGGAACAAAAGACATCCTTGATTTTATTTAAAACAATTCTTAATAACTAAATCTATTATTCAGTACAATTTATTTTAGCTATAGCCACAACTCTTTGTTCCTCTTCTGTACGCATGAGGGTAACTCCCATAGCATTTCTACTAGTAGTAGAAATATCAGATACATTAAGCCTTATAGCTACATTACTACTATTTATGAGCATCATCTCATCCTCATCTTTTACAACTCTAGCACCTACTATTAAGCCTGTTTTTTCCGTAGATTTATAGGTTATAATTCCTTTTCCACCTCTTTTATGAATAGTATATTCAGTTACTGGAGTTCTTTTTCCAAATCCGTTTTCACTAACTACTAAAATATCTTCTTTATTACTTGCAATATCCATAGCAACAGCAATATCTTTTTTTCTTAAGGTTATAGCTTTAACTCCTGTAGTATTCCTTCCAGTGGGCCTTACATCTTTTTCACTAAATCTTATAGCGTATCCATTTTTAGTGAAAATCAACACTTCACTATCACCCGTAGTCATTTTAACACCTATAAGTTCATCTCCATCTCTTAAATTTATAGCATTTAATCCATTTTTTCTTATAGATGCATATTGATTTATTTCAGTCTTTTTAACTAATCCCCTTTTAGTAGCCATTATAAAATAATTATCATCATCAATCTCTTTAAAAGATATAACTGCTTGAATTTGTTCATCTCCATCCAGAGGCAACAGGTTAACTAAATTAGTACCTTTAGCTGTCCTACCTGCATCAGGAATTTCATAACCTTTTAATTTATATACTTTTCCCTTATTGGTAAAAAATAAAATATGGCTGTGAGTAGAAGTAATAAATATATGTTCTACAAAGTCATCTTCTTTTGTAGTCATAGCTTGTATTCCCTTTCCACCTCTTCTCTGGGAAGAATAAGTATCTGCAGAGATCCTTTTTATATATCCTGCATGAGTTAAAGTTATAACCACTTCTTCTTCTTCGATAAGATCCTCAATATTTATATCATCATTACTTATCTGTATTTCAGTTCTTCTTTCATCACCATATTTATCTCTTATTTCGATTAATTCATCCTTAATCATATTTAATAGAATTGATTTATTCTCTAATATTTCTTTAAGGTGTTTTATTATATCCATTAGTTCATTATATTCATTTTCAATTTTTTCTCTTTCAAGTCCTGTAAGCCTTTGAAGTCTCATATCCAAAATAGCCTGTGCCTGTTTTTCAGAAAGATTAAATTTATCTATTAAACCATTTCGTGCAATTTCTGTAGTTTTAGATGATCTTATTAGATTTATTACTTCATCAATATAGTCCAATGCTATTCTTAATCCTTCCAGAATATGAGCTCTTGCTTCTGCTTTATCTAACTCAAATTTGGTCCTTCTTGTCAAAATCTCTTCTTGAAATTTCAAATAATGTACAAGCATCTGTTTCAAATTTAAAACTTTAGGCTCATTATCCACAAGTGTTAGCATTATAACTCCAAAAGTATCCTGCATTCTTGTATGTTTATACAACTGGTTTAAAGTTATATTAGCATTAGCATCTCTTTTCAATTCTACAACAATTCTCATTCCATCTCTATCTGATTCATCTCTAATATCTGATATACCATCTATTCTTTTATTTTTAACTAAATCCGCCATATTTTCTATAAGTTTGGATTTGTTCACCTGGTATGGAATTTCAGTTATTACTATTCTATTTTTACCTTTTTCTTCTTGAATTTCAGTTTTAGCTCTTACTATTATCTTTCCTCTTCCAGTTTCATAAGCACTTTTTATACCAGATGTACCAACTATTATTCCCGCTGTTGGAAAATCAGGTCCTTTTATAGATGTCATAAGTTCATAAATAGTAACTTCTGGATTCTCTATTATCATTATAACCCCATTTATAACTTCAACAAGATTATGTGGTGGTATATTGGTAGCCATGCCTACTGCTATTCCTGCAGAACCATTTACAAGTAAATTTGGGAATCTTGAAGGCAAAACCACTGGTTCCTTTTCCTCACCATCAAAATTAGGAATAAAGTCTACCGTATTTTTATTTATTCCACGTAACATTTCAACAGTTATTTTATCCATTTTGGCTTCTGTATATCTCATAGCTGCAGCACTATCTCCATCTACAGAGCCAAAATTTCCATGACCATCAACTAAAGTATATCTAATAGAAAAGTCCTGAGCCATTCTAACAAGAGCATCATAAACAGATGAATCTCCATGTGGATGGTATTTACCTAAAACATCTCCTACAATTCTTGCACATTTCCTATAGCCTTTTTCAGGAGTAATTCCCAATTCATACATAGAATATAATATTCTTCTATGAACTGGCTTTAACCCATCACGTACATCTGGAAGTGCACGGCTGACAATAACACTCATTGCATAATCTATATAACTTTTTTTCATCTCCTGACTTATGTCTATCGGTAAAACTTTTCCTTCATCAAACATCAATTACACCTCTCTACTATATATCTAAGTTAACAACTTTCTTTGCATTTTCTATTATAAAATCTTTACGAGGTTCTACTTTGTCACCCATAAGTATAGTAAAAATTTCATCTGCAGCAATTGTATCTTCCACATTAACTTGTATTAAAGTTCTTGTTTCTGGATTCATAGTAGTATCCCAAAGCTGTTCAGAATCCATTTCTCCAAGTCCTTTATATCTTTGTATATTTACATTACTATTTTTTCCTCCTATTTCATTAAGTAATATATCCAATTCTTTATCAGAGTAAGCATAATAGTCTTTTTTATTTTTAGCTACTTTGTATAGAGGTGGTTGAGCTATATAAACATGACATTTTTCAACAAGTTCTCTCATATATCTATAAAAAAAGGTAAGCAGTAATGTTCTTATATGTGCACCATCTACATCTGCATCTGTCATTATTATTATCTTATTGTATCTTATCTTACTAATATCAAAATCTTTTCCTATTCCTGCTCCAAATGCCGTTATCATAGCTCTTATTTCTTCATATCCCAGTATTTTATCAAGTCTTTGCTTTTCTACATTCATTATTTTACCCCGCAGAGGAAGTATAGCTTGAAATCTTCTATCCCTACCCTGTTTGGCTGATCCACCTGCTGAATCTCCCTCAACTAAATATATTTCACATTCAGAGGGATCTTTAGATGAGCAATCTGCAAGTTTTCCCGGAAGAGATGTATTTTCAAGTACAGTTTTACGTCTTGTAAGTTCTCTTGCTTTTCTCGCCGCCTCTCTTGCACGTGACGCAACCAGTGATTTATCAATTATGGTTTTTGCAACTTGAGGATTCTCTTGTAAAAAATCACTTAAAGATTCTGCCATTATATTATCAACTATACCCCTAACTTCACTATTTCCAAGTTTTGTTTTAGTTTGGCCTTCAAATTGAGGATCTACAAGTTTTATAGATATTACTGCAGTAATACCTTCTCTTATATCCTCTCCCGATAAATTTTTATCATTTTCTTTCAATATATTAAATTTTTTTGCATAATCGTTAAAAACTCTTGTTAAGGCGGACTTAAACCCTGCTAGATGAGTTCCACCCTCTATTGTATCTATATTATTTGCAAAAGAAAAAATATTTTCAGAATATCCATTATTGTATTGAAAAGCAATCTCTACAGAGTAATCACCTTTAATACCTTCTACATATATTGGCTCTTTGTGGATTGTTTGTTTATTTCTATTGAGGTAGGTTACAAAAGATTTTATTCCTCCTTCATAGTGAAATAATTCTTCTTTACCACTTCTTTCATCTTTTAAGGTTATGGCTATACCTTTATTTAAAAATGCCAGTTCTCTAAGTCTTTGAGAAAGCATATCATAATCGAAATCTACTTCATCAAATATTTCTTTATCTGGCTTGAAATATATTTTTGTTCCATGTTCTTCACTATCACCTATTATTTCTAATCCTGTAGCTACTTTACCTCTCTTAAATACCTGTTTCCATACATGTTTTTCTCTTTTTACTTCAACTTCACAAATTTCAGATAAAGCATTTACTACAGATGCACCAACTCCATGAAGGCCACCTGAAACCTTATAGCCACCACCGCCAAACTTTCCACCTGCATGTAGTATTGTCATTATTACTTCTACTGTAGGTTTCTTTATTTTATGGTGTATACCAACCGGCATTCCTCTACCATTGTCTGCGACTGTTACAGAGTTATCCTCATGTATAACCACATCTATTTTATCGCAATATCCTGCTAATGCCTCATCAATACTATTATCTACTATTTCATATACTAGGTGATGAAGTCCTCTTAAACTTGTACTTCCAATATACATACCCGGTCTTTTTCTAACTGCCTCTAATCCTTCTAATATCTGTATTTGATTTTCATCATAAGTCTGTTTTTTTTCTTGTGGCATACCTATCCTCCTTATTTTATCTTAAAGTTCGTAGTATAGAATTTCCGATCTCTTAGTCAATGTGGATGAAGATATAGGTGACAAGTAAATTTTACTTTTTTTATTTACTTCTGCAATAATAAAAGATTTAGGTTTATCATTTGTAATCTTTTGTATAAATCCATCTTCTTCAGCCATTCTTAAAAATTGAGTTGTATCAGAACTATATGTTGAAGTCTCAACATTAAATATACCAATTACATCTTTTATTGGAACAACTATATTTTCGCCTAAGTGTAAAAACATGAGCAATCTCCTTTCAAAATTAAATTCTGCTAACCTTTCCTTTTTTTACAATAAATAATTGAGCTTCATCTATTATACTTTTTTTTATATCATCAATTCCAGTACAAGTTATAAATGTTTGTATGTCCTTTATAGAACTTAATATATATTTTTGCCTATTTTTATCCAATTCAGATAAAACATCGTCTAAAAGCAATACAGGATATTCTCCTATAATTTCTTTTATTATTTCAAGAGAAGCAAATTTCATAGTTAATATTGAAGTTCTTTGCTGTCCCTGAGAACCAAAATTTCTGACATTAACTCCATTTATATTCACAATAAAATCATCTCTATGGGGTCCATAGAGTGTAATGCCTTTATATATATCTTTTTTTCTATTAAATTCTAAAATTTTAAATAGATCATCTTCTATATTATCAAAATTTGTTAAACATGTCATATATTTAAATTCTATATTTTCAATTCCAGAAGTTATGTCACTATGAATAACTTTTCCTTTTTCACTAAGTTTTTTTAAATAATTATTTCTAAGTTTTATTATAACTTCACCATACTTTGCTAATTGTTTATCATATACCTGAAGAATATCTATATAATTACCTTTATTCCATTTTTTAAGAATAATATTTCTCGCAGTTAATACTTTATTATATTGAACTAAGCCATAATAATATTTTTTACTGAATTTACAGAGTTCAATATCTAAAAATTTTCTTCTATAAACAGGAGATTCCTTTATTATTTTTAAATCTTCCGGTGAAAACATAACTACATTAAGAACTCCCATGAGTTCAGATAATTTACTTACTTTTATAGAGTTTATATTTATTCCTTTTTTGCCTTCTTTAAATATTTTTATTTCTATTTTTTTGTTAAATAATTTCTTTAATATGTGGACTTTTATGTATGACTCTTTATTGTCCCAATTTATTAATTCTTTATCCTTGCTTGTTCTTGGTGATTTACCTATGCTGCAGTAATACATACTTTCCAATATATTTGTCTTTCCCTGTGCATTATCTCCTACGAATATATTTATATTTTTATCAAATTCTATATCTAACTCTTTGTAATTTCTAAAATTGATTAATTTTAAATATTTTATATACATCAAAAACACCTATTTATAATTATATCACAAATGTATATTTGACAATTAATAATAAATTCTTAATGTTTATATATAATAAGTTATATGATTTTATACGTATTTACTCCAAATTCAACTATATAGCCTTTAAATAACTTTCGTCCCCTCCTTGTTTCTATTTCTCCATTTACTTTTACCATACCATCTTTTATAAATATCTTGGCTTCAGATCCTTGTGAAACTGCTCCACACCATTTTAAAAAAGAATCCAGCTTTATTGTATCTGTATTAATTTTAATTTCATCCATTTTACATTATCTCCAATTTATTTATTTTTAATTATTTAATAGCCTTACTGGCAGTACTAAGTAAATACAATTATTTTTTTTGCTGTTTTTTATAATACAAGGGCTTACACTACCTGAAAATTCCATCACAATTTCCTCATCTTCCATTATCCTAAGTACATCTATTAAGTATTTCGAATTAAATGCAATTTGAAGTGTATCTCCTTCTAACAATATATTTAACTCTTCCCTAACCATTCCTATTTGAGAATTAGAAGTTATAATCATATTATTCTGTTCTATTTTTAGCTTTATTAAATTTGTATTACTGTCCTTGGCCATTAATGAAGCTCTTTCAATACAATCCAACAATTCACTTTTTTTAGCCGTCACTCTAAGATTATATTCCTCAGGAATTATAGAATTATATTTTATAAATTCTCCTTGTAACAGTCTGGATATAATTTTCGTATTTATTAGATTAAATAATATGTGATTAGGAGTGAAAGTTATATTTACATTTTCATTATCATCATCTAAAATCTTTGAAACTTCATTTAACGTTTTTCCTGGAATAACAGCATTTATTACATTTTCATTATCTAAAAATTCGGATTTTAAAGCTAATCTATATCCATCTAAAGCCACTAGATTTAATTTTTTATTTTTAATTTCAAATAAAATACCTGTAAGTATAGGTCTCGCTTCATCTTGTGCTGTAGCAAATATAGTACTTTTTATCATATTTTTTAATGTATTTTGAGGTATAGAAAAAAATATATTTTCATTTATATTAGGTATTTCAGGAAAATCTTCTGCATTCATGTGAATAATATTAAATTTTGATTTTTGGCACAATATTTCTACAGAGTTATTCTCAGTTGTGGATATATATATATTATCGTTTGGTAATTTTCGTATGATATCTCCAAATATTCTAGAATCAATTACTATGGATCCTTCTTCTTGTACTTCTGCTTGTATGGTTGTTATTATACTTAAGTCTATATCAGAACCCGTTAGTCTTATTGTATCGTTATAAGCTTCTAAAAGTATACCATTTAATACGGGCATACTGGATTTACCAGTTATTGCTTTTTGAACTGTAAATATGGATTCTTGCAATTTGTTTTTTGTACATAGGAATTTCATCTAAGTACCTCCTTTTTTGTGGGTATTATTTATATAGATAGATAATTATATCTAGTAGTAGTAGTAGTAGGGGCTGTGGATATGTTGATAAGTCTTAAAAACATTGATATAGCCTAAAAAAGAATAAAAAATAAGTGTGGATAAGTAAGTGGATAAAATTTATATTATCCACATTATCCACATTATTAAAAAAAAATAATAAGTGTAATATCCTTTTTATTTAATATTAACATAGTTATCAACAATGTGTGTTAATAATTATTGTTGATCTAATCTTTTAGTTAGATCATTCACAGCATTTTTAAGACTTTCATCTTTTTTTAAATTATTGGATATCTTTTCATAAGCATGTATCACAGTTGTGTGATCCCTTCCACCGAATTCTTCTCCTATTTTAGGTAAGGACATATCTGTAAGTTTTCTACACAAATACATAGCTATTTGTCTTGGAAAAGCCACATTTCTGGTTCTCCTTGATGATTTAAAATCAGATACTTTCAAATTATAATAGTTAGATACTACATCTTGTATTAATTCTATTGTAACTTGTTTTGACTGTCCACTTGATATTATATCTTTTAGTGCTTCTATTGCCAAATCTACACTTATTTCTTTATTCGTAAGTGATGAAAAGGCAACTATTCTTATTAAAGCTCCCTCTAGTTCCCGTATATTTGATTTGATTTTTGTTGCTATGTATGCCATTACCTCATTTGGAATGTTTAATTTTTCAACATCAGCTTTCTTTTTTAATATAGCCATTCTTGTTTCAAAGTCAGGGGGTTGGATATCAGCTATAAGTCCCCATTCAAATCTAGATCTAAGTCTATCTTCCAGTGTAGGTATTTCCTTTGGGGGTCTATCACTTGATAGAATTATTTGTTTGTTAGCTTCATATAGTGCATTGAAAGTGTGAAAAAATTCTTCCTGAGTTCTTTCTTTACCAGCTATAAATTGAATATCATCTATGAGTAAAACATCTATGTTTCTATATTTGCTTCTAAATTCAACATTTTTATCATCTTTTATAGAATTTATTAATTCATTAGTAAATTTTTCAGAAGAAACATATACTACTTTACAGCTAGTATTATTATGCAATATGTGATGTCCTATAGCGTGCATTAGATGAGTTTTACCTAAACCTACACCTCCATATATAAATAAAGGATTATATGCTTTTGCTGGCGATTCAGCTACAGCAAGAGATGCTGCATGAGCAAATCTGTTACTGTTACCTATGACAAATGAGGTAAAAGTGTATTTTGGGTTTAACATAGCTGACATTTCATCAGATACTATTATTGAACCTTTTATATTTTGTTCATTTATAGTATCTAAAGTTAAAAATTCTTCGGGTAATTCGGATGAAATTAAAAATTTAACATTGTATTTTTGTGAAGTAACCATCTGCAGTGACCTAATTATTAAATCAGTATATTTATTGCTTAGTATACCTTTGGTAAGATCATTTGGTACAGTTAACATAAATGTATCATTTTCAATAGATATAGGAGTAATACTTTTGATCCACGTATTAAAGCTTACTTCAGTAGTCTCACCTTTTATTATGTTTAAGCATTGTTCCCATATTTCTTTTGGATGGGCATTCAT